>CAWVWK010000007.1:0-38039 GCA_963933725.1 uncultured Colwellia sp. | reverse complement strand
GGTTCCAGATCTAATAAACTCTAAATAATTCAGTTCTTTTGGTATAACCGTTAAATTATTTCAGTCTTCAGCCAATTGAGAAAATTCAGGAGATTAGTGATAGTTATTAGGCAAAAAAAATGCGACCCGAAGGCCGCATTATTTAAACTAGCTATGTGCATCCTGCACATACGTTTTCGTATTCAAATTATCCATAATAACCATTCCTTTGTGCATCCTAATGAGTCCACTCATTTCCTTGTTTGGTCTTCCTGACAATAATTAAACTAAATTAATCGCATACCTGCTTTTAAATCCTTAGCGACATCCTGCCACTTGACTAACCCCTTTTAGTCTCCCTTAACAAAGTTCCACTTTGCTTATCCATATATTAAAAATTCCTTCTAAGCTTATCCTAAGCTTTTCGCATATCCTTAGTGCGGTTTAATTTCCATTTTGGCTTCTTGCCTTGCTTCCTTGACGTTGTCTATAGTACCTAATAATTTTCTTTAAAGAGCTTTGTAAACATTTTTTTTAATTTATTTTCACTCTATTTCACAAAAAAAACAAAAAACATTTTATAACATATAGTTACAGAATCTATTGCTTGTTAATATTTTTATATAAAAATGTCCTTTAGTCATAATGTAAGACATATCTCACCTACTCCGTTTTGAAAGCGCAGAGTAAATATCTTATTTCACATTTTTATCGCTTTATTTTTGAATATTTGTACAAACAAGCGGTAAAAAAGCTAAAAATCACAATGCCTATAATATCGGCCAGTAAATCGAACATGTCTAAAGTTCGGTTTGCTAAAAAGAACTGACTCAACTCTTCAGTTAAGGCAAAAATAAACACCAAAATAGAGCCAACATATAACTTTAATTCTTTCTTTGATGCAAAAGTAAACGTCAGGGACTTACACTTTAAGAGAAAATTAGCCGCTAAGGTTAACGAACCAAAAATGCAAAAATGCCCAACCTTATCTCCATAGGGAATACTTGCCACAAATTTAAAAAACACGCTACTTTGCCCTGTATTTGCAAGGTATATAATCCATAGAATAAAAACAAAGAAAGTAACAGAGACTAGTTTAAGGAAGCTTATTATTGTCATTATTTCTCATTTTTATTATTTGTTTTTAAATACTTCAACCAGTATTTTAGCTTCACTTGCCGATGGTGCCTTAATGCTTAATATCGCAGAAAGTATTGGAGCAACATCAATCGTTTCAATTGGTCTGTATATCTGTTGAGAAGGGATGTCTATACCCGTAAATATAACAGCTATAAAGTATCATATACCCATGGAGAACCATGCACAATAGGCACTTAAAGGCCTTATGAATCATTAATAAAGTTCGAGGTTTAAAATGGCTAATATTTGGCCTTGCTAAAATGTGTTTTTTTCATAAATCATCTCCTGCGTTTAAGCATACGAGAAAATTCTACTTTTGACTTCGATTATTTTTCGGAGGAATTACCTCTCCAAAGAATTATTTAGACCCAGAAACAAGACTAGCTGTCGCGAAATATGTGCTCAGCAGAACGAAGTAACTCCCTATACAGGAAGAAGTAAATTACTAAGTGACAAGTAAATAAGTAGCTAGAAAAACATATAAGCCCTATTCATTAGCTCATTTATTTACTCGCTACTTTTAACTAGCTGATATTCTCCTAGATATAAAAAAACGCCTTTCGGCGTTTTTATTTTCAATTTAACTCACTACGTTTCAACGCTGTGATACTTATGCGCTATGGACAATACGTTTAGAGATTAAGTCATCAACAACACTAGGGTCGGCAAGCGTTGAAGTATCACCTAAGCTGTCGACTTCATTCTCCGCAATTTTACGTAAAATACGACGCATAATCTTACCTGATCGGGTTTTGGGTAAACCTGGTGCCCATTGGAGGTAATCTGGCTTCGCAAAACGGCCTAACTCTTTTGCAACAAATTCTTTAAGCTCTGTATTAAGCACATCAGATTCCTTAGCGTTTGCCATCAATGTAACATAACAATATACGCCTTGGCCTTTAACTTCATGTGGGTAACCTACAACAGCCGCTTCTGCAACTGCAGGATGAAGCACTAACGCACTTTCAATTTCAGCTGTGCCTAAACGGTGTCCTGAAACGTTTAATACATCATCAACACGGCCTGTTATCCAGTAATACCCTTCTTCATCACGTTTAGCACCATCACCGGTAAAATAGTTTCCTGGGTATTGGCCTAAGTAAGTTTGATAGAATCTGTCATGATCACCGTAAACGGTACGTAACTGACCAGGCCAGCTTGCTGTCATAACCAATAAACCTTGGTTTTCACCTTCTAATGTATTTCCATCTTTATCGAATAAGGCAGGTTGAACACCAAAGAAAGGCTTCCCCGCACAACCTGGTTTCATATCAACAGCTCCAGGTAAAGATGTAATTAAAATACCACCGGTCTCTGTTTGCCACCAAGTATCCACAATAGGACAATTGCTTTTACCTACAATTTCATAATACCAATGCCAAGCTTCAGGGTTAATTGGTTCACCAACAGTTCCTAAAAGTCTTAATGACGATAAATCTGCTTTCTCAACGAGTTCATTACCTAAACTCATAAGCGCTCTAATTGCAGTAGGCGCAGTATAAAATACATTTACTTTATGTTTCTCACATACTTGCCAGAAACGACCTGCATCAGGATAAGTAGGCACGCCTTCAAATACGAGTGTTGTTGCGCCATTTGCTAATGGACCATAAAAAATATAAGAGTGACCTGTTATCCAACCTGCATCAGCAGTACACCAATAAATTTCGTCATCTTTATAATCGAAAACATATTTATGCGTCATAGCGGCATATAAAATGTAACCACCACACGTATGAACAACACCTTTAGGTGTTCCGGTAGAGCCAGAAGTATATAAAATAAATAATGGGTCTTCAGCATCCATCACTTCAGGTTCACAAACGGCTGGCATATTGGCCACTGAGCTAGAGTAATCGATATCTATTTTATCATTCCATGCTATTTCACCACCTGTGCGCGTTACGACCACAACCGTATTTACATTAGGGCAATCTGCAACCGCAGCATCTACATTTGATTTAAGCGGAATACACTTTCCACCACGAACAGACTCATCTGCCGTGATAACCACTTTACAGTCAGCATCTAAAATACGCGCTTTAATTGACTCGGTAGAGAAACCACCAAAAACAACAGAATGAATAGCACCAATACGCGCACATGCTAACATTGCGTAACCCACTTCAACGATCATCGGCATGTATATGCACACTCGATCACCTTTTTTAACGCCACGCTCTTTTAATAAATTAGCAAAGCGACAAACATTATCATGCAATTCTTGGTATGTAACTTTTGCATCGTCAGAAGGGTCATCACCTTCAAAAATAATCGCTGTGCTGTTGGCTTTTGTCGGCAAGTGTCTGTCAATGCAGTTGAAGCTGACGTTGAGCTTGGCTCCAGTAAACCAGTTAATGTCAGAATTTTTCAAATCAACTTTACTGACGCTATCCCACGGCTTGTACCAGTCTATAAACTCTTTGGCTTGTTCACCCCAAAATTTTTCCGGTTGCTCAATAGATTGCTTATACATTTCATCGTACTTAACTGAGTCGATAAAAGTATGAACTTTAGCTTTGTCTAATACGGGGTACTTGCTTTGTAATGGTTTCATTGCGATTCCTCGAACTTGCGCTTAATTTGTGACGCATAACTTTATTAGTGCGCCATAATCATTAATTTTTATTGTAAATCACTTGTTTTATCTTGATTTTTTAGCTCTGTATCTTGCTGGCTAAATATTCAAGAGCTATTTATCGATTGGTTTATTGATTTATGAGTATTATTAGTAACATTCACAAACAAATGGCTTGTAGTGTGCTAATAAGCTGCTACGAAAAAATTTAAAATTTTTATATCACATTTTCAATACGACTTTAGTCTTCTTGTTGTAATACTTTTATGCTTTTTGTGTTGAAAAGTTAACAAAATTCAAAAAAGTAATACTCACCTTAACATTGAAAACCTAATATGACAACGCTGTCATATTAGGTTTATTCAGATGAAAGTGAATCAATGCAAAAATAAACGAATTAACATCAGAAAGAATTAAGTTAAGACCCAACCCTAATGAACTTATCTGCTTTTTTAATTTTTCTGACTTTTCCTCTGATAACTAACGTATCATCTTCGATTATAATCATGCCATCTTCTGGATCAATTATTTCTTTATCCTGTCGTCTAATGCTTACCACATCGACCTTATTCTCTTTTAGTTTCAAAGAAGCAATTGACTTTCCGCATGCATAACTCTTTTGTTGAATTGTTAATGCATGTGCTATTTCCACCTCATTCATACCAGTCGCGCTTAAATCGGTATCCTCACCTTGGAAAAAGCCATGTAAATGATTATAGTGATTCTTGCGTTCTTTTTGAACGCGTCGTATTACCCGAGCAAAAGGCACTCCAGTAAGCGCTAAAACCTGTGAAACCAGCATTAAACTACCTTCTAAGCTTTCTGGAACCACCTCATTTGCACCCGCTCTTTTAATGACTTCAAATTGGTCATCATTTCTTGTCCTGACTAAAATAGGTACTGTTTCAGACAATGAACGTACTTTTTTGATGACTTCAATTGATTGCCGGTCTTCACCAAAGGCGATCACCACTAATTTCGCTTCATCTAAATTTGCTGCTTTTAATAACTCTGTTTGTCTTGATGAACCAAATAATACATGTTCACCCGCGTCTCTCGCCTTACTCGTTCTTAAGGGGTCGGTATCAATGGCAACAAAAGGAATATTATCTTGCTTTAAAAAGCGACTAACAGTTTGTCCTACTCTGCCAAAACCACAGATAATCACATGGTCGCTCAATTTCTCTGTCGAAATAAGAGTTTGCAGTTCTTTATGCTCATCGGAGTTCTTTTGGCTCAAAAATCTCCCCCAAGAGCGGGCATTTTCAACCAAATATGGCGTTACCGCCATAGAAATAACGCCAGCACCTAACAACATAGAAGATACATTAACAGGCAAAATGTTTGACTGATTTGCCAATGCAATAAGTACAAAACCAAATTCTCCCATTTGCGCTAGCATAATGCCTGAAGCCCATGCATCTTTTTCTATCTGCCCAGCTCTTACGGCAAGCGCCTTGATAATAAGAATTTTTATCAGCATAAAACTAGCCATAAAAAGCAGTAATTTTATTGGCGACGATAAGAGTAAAAATATATCTAACTTCATGCCTACCGTAATAAAGAAGAGCCCGAGTAATATATCTCTATAGGGTCGAATGTCTGCTTCTAGTTGGTATTTATACTCACTTTCCCCAAGCATCATCCCTGCTAAAAAAGCCCCTAGAGCCATCGACAAACCAAACCATTGAGTAATAGCTGAAGCAAGTAGAATGACAAGTAAGGTCGTTAAAACAAAGAGCTCATCTGTTCTAACTTGGGCGATAACATCGAAAATTTTAGGTAGTAACCACTTACCAATGAAAAGCAGTAAAATAACAACACTAATACCTTTTAACATAGCAAAAGCTAAAGTGCTCAATAAGGAACTATCTCCCTGAACGGCTAGCATTGGTATAACAATAAGAAGGGGGACAACAGCAACATCTTGGAATAATAAAATAGCAACTGACAGCTGACCGGATTTACGTTTCATCGCCCCTGTTTCACTTAACTGGCGTATAACAATTGCCGTAGATGAAAGTGCTAAAATACCGCCAACCACAAAAGCCGAGGAAAAATCTAATCCAAAGAGTAATGCGAGAAGAGTAAAAACGAGCAGTGATACGGCTACTTGTAAACTACCTACCGCAAAAACAAGTCGCTTCATGGCAAGCAAACGCGGCAATGAAAACTCTAAACCTAACGTGAAAAGTAAAAAGACAATCCCAAGCTCTGCAAGGTGTTCATAATTGCCGTTGTCTTTTACTAGACCTAAACCAAATTCACCAACCAAAACCCCTGTGGCTAAATAAGCTAATATGGTTGGCAGTTTTAACTTACGAAAAAGCCAAACAATCACAACTGCGGTGGTAAATATAAGTAAAATCTCAACGTGATTTATCAAAAAAATCCCTAAAACTATCTGATGAATGTGAAAGTTTAATCGGCAAATAAATAGGCAATAACTTGCCGGCTATAAAATGCAGGTACAAAGCCATTAACAAACTTGTCGAATATTCATTCAATAAACTCATTACAACTTATTTTATATAATATAAAACACTTATGAACAAAATGTAATCTATTTAATTGAATCAATAAGTTACTTTATAAAGAATTTACTAGTAACTTTTTCATAAGGCCTTAGAGTTTATTGATAAGTCATGTGGAATGAGTTTTGCTTTTTTACAACATACTTAATAAAGAATATATAATTAATAAGGCTAATTTATGCAAACATCAAACTCGCTTTATGATAGTGGCATACTGGAACAAAGAGTCAATAACCCACTAGATGCTATCGATAGTAACTCACTTACTTGTGAAGAAAAAAGGCAAGTGACACAACAAGGACTGGTTTTATTACAGCAATTACAAATGACGTTGGATATTGATAAGCAACTGAAGATTTTCTCTCGTCAAGCGGAAAGGTATATCAATTTTTCAAGCCTGTATTTTAAAAGCAAGCAGATAAGTAGAACTCTCTTAGCCAGTAAAACAATAGCTCAAGAACGTCAATTCGATCTTAAACTCAATAATGAATTTATCGGAACATTAAGCTATGGCATGACAGATAGCTCAGATGAGACCGATTTCCAACAGATAAATGTATTACACCAATATTTAATGCCTCCCCTGAAAAATGCCATCCAATATACAAAAGCCGTTGAACTTGCTATGCATGACTCATTAACTTGCTTAGGAAATCGTCGTTATTTTGACGAACAATTAAAAAGAGCCATGCATAATGCCACAAGGCAAAAAACAAAACTCGGTTTAATGCTCACTGATTTAAATGAATTTAAAACCATTAATGATAAACATGGTCATTTAATTGGAGACAAGGTCTTAAAGAAATTCGCTTGCATCGCCAAGAAATGTGTTCGAGACTCCGACAGTATCTTCCGCTTTGGTGGCGATGAATTTGCTATTTTAGTTGAAAATGCAGATGATAATGCGCTCATAATTATTGAAAATAGAATTCACAAGGCAATAAAGTCTAACGCGCTAATGTCTAAGTATAATGTGTCGTCTAGCTTAGGGAGTACTTACATGAATAGCGGAGATAACACAACCTCTATATTTAACAGAGCTGATAGCGCACTATATCAACATAAAGCAACTTACCCTTGTAAATTAAAGATTGTTTAAATCGTAAACAGTTCTGAACTGTTCAAGTAGACAAGGCATTACAACGGATGAAACGCTTGGAATATGGTGGGAAAGGCTAAACTTAGCTTGATTCTGCCATCGTCAATTGTAGTTCTTTGAGCGCCACTTGTTTTTCTTGGTAGGTTGCATTAATTAATAAACGACTAAAACGAACAGCTTGTGAAAATTTCGCATCTCCTAAACACTGCACTACTTTTCTGAAATAATCTGGTTGCAGAGAAAAAGTTTGAGCATAATGCCTTATAGCTGCTTCGACATTCTCAAACTCAACACCATCAAAAGAAAATATTTGCAACGGCTCATCATCAGAAAGCGTTTTTCCATCAATAACTAAGGGCCAACCTTTAAAGTTTAATCGCCCTTTTGCAACTTCATACATAAACCAGGCGCTTTTTTTAAATCCTGAAAAATTTCCCGACTCAAATTCGCTTCCTTCTAGTTCTTCTTTTGTCCAGTTCACACCAATGGCCAGATCTTTTCGATAGTGAGTTAGCAGGTAGTCTTTCACCGCCTTATGCAACTCCCAAATAGTATAACGCCCATCAGAATGAGCAACTGACAATGACACAGGAGGATTAAAATGCTGATAATTCTTTTTATATTTAGCTTTATTTTTAGCGCTTGTTGCAACCCTATGACACTCTTGACAACTTGGTACTGATAAAGTTTTGCCATACTCCTGCGCTTCCTGCGCAAAAAGACTCCAATGGAATACACTGTCATTGGGTTCACCACAAAACCAACAAAAACGCCTTTGATTAAATGGCGTTTCCGTAGAAATAACAGCTAAAGGCGTACCTGTATTTTTGTGTTTCATAATTATTATTTCAGGACTTGTTTTATTTTTAACGCTTTTTTGTTATTTTATTATTATATTTTTTCGTCGTACTTTTTGTTGCAATGCGTTTTTTAGCAATGGCTTGGTTTTTTTCTTGGCTTGCTCGATAACGGTTTTTACTAACTCTTTTTTCAGAAGATTTTTGATAAGCTTCTTGTTCATCATGCTTTAACTCATAGCCAGGCACCACAATACGGTTAAACTTACGACTAATAAGCGTTTCAATATTTTCTAAAAATTTCTCATCTTTAGGACTGACTAAAGAAATAGCCGTACCTGATTTACCCGCTCTGCCTGTACGTCCAATTCGATGAACATAATCTTCAGCTAAAAATGGCAAGTGAAAATTAACCACATAAGCTAAGTCTTCGATATCAAGTCCACGCGCCGCAACATCTGTTGCAACTAACACTCTTACTTTACCTTCCGTGAAGTCACTAAGGGCTTTATTCCTTGCGCCTTGTGCTTTATCACCATGACATAAAGCTGATTTAATACCATCAAGTTTTAATTCTTTAGCCAGTAGATTCGCGCTTTCTTTAGTGCCAGCAAAAACTAGTACCTGCTGCCAGTTATTAACACCAATAAGCTCTGAAAGTAACTCGCGTTTACGTTCTTCACTCACCCAGTAAACGCTTTGTTTAACCTTACCCGATGTTGAATTTTCTTTTGAAATACTAATTGTTTGTGGTGTTTTTAAAATGGTTGTTGCTAACGATTTTACTTTATGAGAAAAAGTGGCTGAGAACATTAACGTTTGGTGATGCTTTTTCATTGCTTGCATCAGCTTCTCAATATCAGTTAAAAAGCCCATATCTAACATTCTATCAGCTTCATCAAGCACTAAAAACTTAACCTGAGATAAATCAATATTACGCAGTACAAGGTGTTCAATTAAACGTCCAGGTGTAGCAATTAAAATATCTAGACCTGATTTTAACATATTTGCTTGAGCTGCCATTTTTCCACCACCGTAAACTGCGCCAGATTTTAAAGGCAAAAACTCACTATAACTGACAATATTTTTAGCAACTTGCTGAGCTAGCTCGCGAGTTGGCGTTAAAATTAAGGCGCGTAAATGATGATGATTATTAGTTGAAGAGTCTTCATCAATATTTTTAGCCAAAGCGTCTAAAATAGGCAAGCTAAAGGCTGCTGTTTTACCAGTACCTGTATGAGCACTTGCTAAAAGATCTCTTCCTGACCGGATCACAGGGATCGCTTTTTGTTGGATAGGGGTTAGATTTTTATAACCACACTCTTTAACAGCTTTTAATAAATTAGCCGATAAACCAATTGAATCAACACTCATACTTCACCTTAACTTACCTTGTATTTGTATATAGGAAGTTGCAAACCCGCTTAAGAAGTTTGAAATTAGCCCTATATATAAATATAACGTGATTTTTTTAAATAAAAATTTAACGAGCCTTTATTTTATAGTTTTACACTTGAACAATGTCTTCACTTTTAATGAGAAACTTATATCACTAAAACATTTATTGAAAGAGAGTGAAATTGAAAACCGACTAAATAGATTAACTAAAAATAAAGGTGATTGTTTTAAACGAGCCGTATTATAATACACTTTATCTAAATTAGCTCTTTGTAAGGAAAGATCATGATAAAAATGGGAACATACCAACACTTTAAAGGTAGTCTTTATAACGTATTGCATGTCGCAAGAGACAGTGAGACTGAAGAGTACTTTGTTGTTTATCATCCCACTCAATCAAAAGATGATATTTGGATCCGACCTTTAACAATGTTCACTGAAACGATCGTCCGAGATGGTAAAGCGTTTAAGCGATTTGAGCATGTCGAATAAAGCCTTAAGCGTTTCAACCTATGGTTGTGAGCATTATTTTCTAACGTAAAGTTTTCTTAGGTAGTGTTTTCTCAAGAACACATTAACCCACAGGGTGCTTTTAAGACAATAGTACCAATTCGATTAAGCTTGTGAGCTTGTTATACGTCGAAGAATGGATCAGGTAAAGGCGCTCAATTGAGTCATTCTAGCTACAGGGGCTCAGCGTAACAAGCTATGGTTTATTTTAACCAACTCAAGTGGGCAATAATTTACTAGATAAGTATTATTCAACAGAAAAAAAGTTAGGTACTGGAACTTTTACTTCATGATGCTCTAAATCAGTAACTTCTGCATCGTCAGGACCATTTGATAGCCATTCCAGCATCTTGTCTACATTACTTCTTTCACCACACATTAAAACTTCTACATCACCTGAGTCTAAATTTTTAGCATAACCACTGAGACTATAATCAATCGCTTTTTCTTGGCTTGAAATTCGGAACATAACACCTTGTACTTTACCTTTTACTCGTGCAATTTCACTCACATTCATAAGTTTCTCTTTTTATTTTATATCTGTTTTTTGAAAAACTCTTAATAACCTATCCTAAGTTATTTAACTAAACCAAGTAGAAAAGAAAGTTAAATTTAAGAAATAGACAAAGAGTTTGTAGACTTTAAATTAAGTATAGACAGTTTTTTCTAAAGGAGGGAATTTGTTGTGTTTATTTTTGTGAAATTGAGTTCAGAAATAATTTGCTAGCAAGCTTAAAGTAAAAGCTAGCACGAATATATAAAGTTAATAAAAAGCCCTTGCTAAAGGGCTTAACTAAGAAATGATTTTATTAAAACTCTTCTAATAAATGCTCTAGAGAGTCATCATAAACTTTTAGTTCTTTTTCTAGTTGAAATTTATCCATCAATTCTTCTATTTCACGCCACTTCCTTTTTTTAGATGACGCTTTAGCTTTAGCGGGTTGATTAAATGACTCTATTGCTTGATTTGAATTATCCATAAACACCTCTTTTTTAATAAGAACATGCATCAACTGCCCCTCTTTAATATCATAAATTGAATGTATTGCAAACAAAATGTTATAAAAAAACACAATTTGATTGAAATTTTATCTGTTTTATTGCATTAAAAAGTAAGGGAGATAAACCTGAGGCTTAACATTAAAAATATAAAGGAGACTTAAAGTCAGCAGATTCAATTTATAAGTAAAAAGCTAATTCCATTAAATGTATAAGCTTGCTGTGACAAGGAAGAATAAATCAGGTCAAGGTGCTTGATTGAGTACTAACGAGCTCTTGGGGTTGAGCGTTACGAAGTCACGGTGTATTTTAACAGGTACAAGTGACTAATAAGTAATAAGTAATAAGTAATAAGTAATAAGTAACGAATTGAATGTATTCATTTGCAGTCAAAAAAAAACGCAATGAGAGCTATCATTGCGTTTTTCATGTTTATTATAATAAGATACTGGCTAGAGCATGTTCGATAATTGCTTTTCTAGTTTAACTTGGTCTATAGCAAAATTTCTAATGCCTTCAGCAAGTTTTTCAGTTGCCATGGCATCTTCATTCATAAGCCATCTATATTCTGCTTCAGATAAAGGCGCTTCATGATTGGGCTGAGTAGGCTCGGCTTTTAACTTTTGCACAACAGTCTCATTATTCTCATCTAATTCAGCCATTAAAGACGGACTAATCGTTAACCTGTCACAACCAGCTAAGGCCAATATTTCACCTGCATTTCTAAAACTCGCTCCCATAACAACCGTATTGTAACCTTGTTTTTTATAGTAGTTATAAATACTTGTTACAGAGACAACACCAGGATCTTCAGCACTTGGATATTCCGTACGACCTGTATCCTTTTTAAACCAGTCTAAGATTCGACCAACAAAAGGCGAAATTAAATAAACACCCGATTCAGCACATGCTCTTGCTTGAGCAAAGCTAAATAAGAGGGTTAAATTACAGTTAACACCTTCTTTTTCTAACAACTCAGCTGCTTTAATACCTTCCCAAGTAGACGCTAATTTGATCAAAATACGTTCATTACTAACGCCAGCCTCATTATACATTGCCATTAATTTATGCGCTTTATCAACAGAAGCTTTTGTATCAAAAGAGAGACGAGCGTCAACTTCAGTAGAAATGCGTCCAGGAACAATTTTTAAAATCTCTAAACCAATAAGTACTGATAACTTATCTGCGGCATCTACTACTTGTTGTTCACTGTCAGATGACTGTCCTTTTGCCCATGCCACTGCTTCTTTTAATAATACTTGATAGTTTTCTATACTAGCGGCCTTTAAAAGCAATGAAGGATTAGTCGTTGCATCTTGAGGTTGAAACTTTGCAATGGCCTCAATATCACCGGTATCGGCCACCACTGTAGTCATTGATTTTAATTGTGCTAATTGCGAAATAGAATTTGTCATGGAAATACCTTAAATAGACGAATGAACCATAGGTGAAAAAGCTAAAGTAGCTGAAGAAATATTACTACATAAATAAGTAAAATCACATCATAAACGGTTTTTATCTTGGTTTAGGACGTAAAAATTCACCTGAAAATGTATAAAATCTATCAAAATCAAAAAATTCAATATTTAGCCGTGAAAAAAATGCTCTACACAAATGTAGAGCATTTAACTTAAAGGAAAATTTTAAAGCTGTTTAAAATTGCAATATTAAGGCTAAACATACTCTAATATAAGACAACAAGCAGAGTAACCAGCACCAAATGAGCAGAGTATCGACTTATCACCTGAGCTAAAACCATCATGGTATTTATGTAAAGCAATAATACACCCGGCAGAACTTGTATTTGCATATTCATCTAAAATAATTGGCGCTTCACCTGCTTCAGGGTCTCTACCTAATACTTTTTTGGCTATAAAGTTGTTCATATTGATATTAGCTTGATGAAGATAAACACGCTTAACATCACTTGAAGCCAAGCCTATTTTTTCCATTTGTGAAGAAATCAAATTCGACACCATTGGTAGCACTTCTTTAAATACCTTACGACCTTGCTGGATAAAGTACTTATCTATATTATCGATATTTTCTGGGGTACACTTATTCATATAACCAATATTAGAGCGAATATTATTTGAAAATTGAGTAATAGGTTGTTCTGCAATGATTTTAAAAACATGCTCCGAGGTTGCTGTTGATTCATCTTCAAGAATTGAAGCTGTAGCTACATCACCAAAGATAAAGTGACTATCTCTATCTCGATAATTAACTTGCGGAGATAAGATCTCAGGATTAATTACCAGTACTGTTTTAGCCGTTCCTGTTTTTATCGCATTTGAGGCATTAATAATACCGAAGGTAGCTGCAGAACAAGCAACTAGTATGTCAAAAGCCCAACCACCACAGCCTAATGCATTTTGTATTTCAATTGACATTGCAGGATAAGATCGCTGTGTATAAGCACAAGCAACAATTATTAAGTCAATATCTTTCGCTGTTTTATTAGCTGCTTTCATTGCCTCTTTTGCTGCAGCCACTCCAATTTCGGCCTGAACAGATAACTCATCATTTGAGCGCTCTTGATAAGTTGGGCGCATAATTTCGGTATTAAGAATGTCACTTTTTGACATAACATAACGACTTTTAATACCTGAAGCTTTTTCTATGAACTCACTACTTGAATGTGAGAGCGCTGAGACTTCACCACTTTCAATATCTTGAGCATTATCTATATTAAATTTATCAACATAAGCATTGAATGTTTCAACGAGTTCATCGTTAGAAATACTTTCTTTTGGCGTATAGAGACCTGTACCACTTATTACAACCGACATTTAAATTCCTCTTTTTATACCTATTCTATCAAGGTATTGATTTATATTTGTCTTTCATCAAACCGTCCGTTTTTCACAAGTATTAGATTCAGACTCCATTACCTCCTTATTTAAATACAGTAAAGGGATAGAGGTTATAACACCTGAAAAAGCGATTTTACGTGACAATATTACGTTTATTATAGCTGTAGTTTATTTTATTTCCTTTAGCATGTCGAACAAGCAATCCCCATCTCAAACAACTTATATCATTAAAGTTACAATATCTGGTGAAGTTGCTTTTTAATTGTACTTTCAAAGGTTTTACGGCCTGTTAAGTTATGCTCTAAACACAGCGCTGATACTGAATGCTTTTGCATGATACGCTGAATCAATAATCCAACAAGATGCTCTACTTGATCTAGAGATGAGCTTTTATGAGTATTTAAGACGCCAGTGATCAAAATATTTTTTAACCATTTGTGTAAACTGTACACGCAAGGACTAAATTGTCGTATTCCATTAGAAAAGTCGGCTACTTCTTTTAATAAACTCGGCGTAAGCTCTGGTGCTAGCTTTAAGGGAAAGCTTTTTAGAATACAAATCACTAAATCGACACTTAAGTATTTGTACTCATCTACAAGAAGATATTCAAACTGATGATAGAAACGCTCTGTTACTTGCGATAATAATGAGGTAGAGAATTTTGTTAATGACTGCAGAACCATTGCCGAATGTTCACCACTAGATTGGTCTTTTGTAAAACCAATGCCGACAAGTTGAAAGTCATTCTCTAACCAAAAAGACAGAAGTCGTGCATTAGCGCCAAAACTCGCTCCTATATAATCAATTTGTTTTGAACGGGCGTAAGTGATGAGTTGTTTCATCATTACTGTACCAACTCCTTTACTTTGACACTGCGGATGAACAGCGATGCGCATAATACGAAAGTAACTAAACTCGAAAGCTTGCTCTACGTGATGTTGAATCAATAAAGATTGAGGTAAAAAATGATTTTTTAAGCGTCCTTTATTTCGCGTAATATAATGATAATTATCTTCACTTGTAGCCGTTGAGTTAGCCAAACCTTCGCGCATAATAATTGCGACTCCAAGGATAGTTTCTTTACTTCCCTCTTTTTCAAACAAGCAAAAACACTCAAGTTGAGGGTTATCCAATAATAACTTAATATCATTTGGCTTTGTTTGATAATGAGCTGTCACTAAAATGGCGTACATTTCGCTTAAAAGGTTTTCATTTTGCATCAAAGCTTGTTTGGATATCTGTTTAAAAATTTTTTCTTTCGATTCTTGTAAATGTTTACGGGGTGCTAATTTTGCATTTAATAAGCAGCTATCAAAAATAAAAGCTTCTAAGGGATCATCAATACGCCAGCGCATAGGTTGATGCATTTGAATGGCGCGCCAATTAGGACATATATCATCAAGTACTTGTTTAAATTTTATAGCAAAACCTCGTCCTGCACCTTCATATCCATGAGTAGTACTAGCGAAAACCATGCGATGATTATATTGAAGCAATTTTTTAAGTAAATGCACTGGGATTGAAGCGGCTTCATCAATAATGACTAAGTTAGCGTTTACTTCACCTTTAAGGCTCAATGAAATAAGCTCATCAATAGGTAAAAAACGTACCCGACTTTTTTGGTAGGTAAAAGACTTGTTTAATTGTTCGCCTTCAATAAGGCTCGAATTT
Organism: uncultured Colwellia sp.; assembly: GCA_963933725.1. Classification (GTDB taxonomy): domain Bacteria; phylum Pseudomonadota; class Gammaproteobacteria; order Enterobacterales; family Alteromonadaceae; genus Colwellia. The sequence goes on along the minus strand of CAWVWK010000007.1, from coordinate 22,518 downwards.
AACTGCTCAAAAAAAATACTCAACGCATTTATGTGCCCAGAAGAAATCACAATTTCGATAGGATTTTTTTGTGCTGATGACAATGCACTTTTTAGAAGCTCTGCACAAGCTATTGCCAAGGCACTTGATTTTCCCCTACCTCTGTCTGCAGTGATGACTAGAGGCCGTTTTCTGTGCCCTGAGACAACCTTTAAAATAGATTCTACAGCGAAAAATTGATCCTCTGTTTTACAGGAATAAGGAAACGTTCCTAAAGGGTCACTATCTTTGTGTTTGTTTAAAAGCAATTGATCATGTTGACAGTTTTGTAAGGAGAACACTTCCTTTTCTTTAATGACACAGTGCGTTTTGTAACGATTTATTAAGCTCCTTAACCTTTCTACAAAGAAACTGCCCCCACTTTTATCCTTTGCAGGCATGACTAAAAATAAGATACCACCAGCAACGAGTGTTCCAGATAAAGCAGAAAACGCATCAGCATTAAACGGATTAGTACCATATCCATCAACCTCGGGACAAACAAAGGTTAAGTAATCACTTTCTACGCCTAGCTTTTGACGAAATTGTTTCTGCCCAACGTTTGATAAAATCACAGGACTATCTGAATAGGTTAGCCATGATTTACCATTAGGTGGAATTGAAGAGAGCAACTCATTAGCCCAGCATTGAGAGCCTTCCAATAAGATAAGTCGACGCTCATTCTGCATTAACGCTTGTGCTGAATAGCTTTTAAACCAAGTTAAAAAGTCTTTTAACATTTTTATTTCTTTGTATTTCATCGATTAAGATAGTTTAACAAGCAATCCCAATATTGGCTAATTTAGCTTTAGTACAATTTAACTTTTAAGTTATAACAGAGACTAAAATGAAAGTTTAAAATCCCTAACATTTTAATATTGATTTAATCTTTTTTTTTGCCTATGTTATAAATATATCGGATTTTTTGGATAGCAATTAGCGATATAAATTACAACTAATCCCGATATAACGAGTCAACATAATGATCGAGCCTAGTGAGGTAGTAAATGATGATTGATGATGAAAAGTTTCTTGATAGCTATAGCTCAGATGAAGCCAAGCCAAGTAAAAATTCTGCTATTGAACATGCAGAAATTTCAGCGCAAAAAGAAAAGGAACAGGCGGAGCGAAATAAAATAGCGAGAAAGCGAATAGATGAACTTAAAGAGAAAAAAAGGCTGAAGGATTTACTTGATGACGAGGAGGATTGGTAAACAAGGTTCTATCTTTCAAGGAGCGACAAATAGACTATCCGGAGGTTTTGATATGCCCTGCTACATATAAACATAAACTTAAATGGGCAAAAAGTCGGTTTATTCGCTTGAAATCCTCACCGCTGAATACATCATCATCTTTTTACTTGACGCATCTAACATCTAAAATCTTTTTTACTATTTTTATCGGTAATACAGCTAAACCAGAATTCCCTAGCAAAGGCACTAATTCATTTCCTAACAAAAAAGGTCCTTCGCAAATAGCTTTACTTAAATTAAGTAAAGCGGATTTATCATCATTGGAAAAACAATCAAGCATTTTTGCAGTTGAAGTTATGGCTGGCAGTTCACTTTTAGAAATGAGTTCGACCCATTATTTGGTCGTTTTTGGCTTCATAAACCTTCTTAAACGTTAAAAGAGGACTTATTCAGTATGGTTTACAAAGCCATTTTTGTCTAAATTATCAGAATGGTTTTGTAGTTTTATACTTGCTTTAGCTCAGCTGTAAATAAAGTTGATGAACATATAAAGCAAAAAAGACGAGCCGTTTCAATAAGAGATTAACGCCGATTTTGAAAGCTTACGCTTTTTTCTCCTTCAACGTTTGCTGAGGACTTTTGTAAGCCTTTTTTCATTGCTATTCTTTGATTTTTTCTTCCTAAAAGCCCTAATTGGATAAAGCGCTCCCAAAACAAAGAAGCTCTAGTATCTTTTTGCCATGTCTTTGTATAGAGCTTTTTCGCCGCCGAAATAGCATCCGGACTTTTTTCAACCAGTTGTAATGCCAATGCTTCTGCCATGGCTAATGGGTCATCACTTAGTCCAGTGACTAATCCATACTCGAAAGCTTCATTGCCGCTGAAAAGACGCCCTGTCATGGTCAGTTCTTGAGCAATATCTACACGTGTTAAACGGGATATTGTTGCCATTGCGCTCATATCAGGAATAAGTCCCCACTTTATCTCCATTATAGAGAACTTAGTATTTGGGGTAGCAAACCTAAAGTCACAACCTAAAGCGATTTGTACGCCAGCACCAAAACAATTACCGTGTATACTTGCAATAACAGGCACAGGTAGATCTCTCCATATTAGTGCTACACGCTGAAAGACATTATCTTTTCGCCAAGGCAGTTTGCAAAAAAACCTTGCTATCATAGAAGGGTTTTTAAGCAGGTGGCTAAAGTCGAGACCAGAACAAAAAGAGCCTCCTTCTCCTTTTAAAATGACGCAACGAATATGACGATTTTTCTTTATTGCTTTGGCTGTTTTAATCAGCGCTACAAACATAGGTTCATCAAGGCCGTTGTGTTTTCCAGATCGGTTTAAAGAAACATAAGCTATATGGTCTACAATGGTTAAGATAACACGTTGCTCGTTTTGTTCGCTTATGCTAGTTCCTAGCTTTTTTGTTTCTGTCATTAGTTTATTACTGAAGGTGAGTCAAAGTGAATAAAAAGTCATTAGCTTGCCAAGTTACCATAAGCTGAAAAGTTGCACCATATAAAAGTAGGCTAGGGTTTTAAAATACAAAAATGCTTAAACCCTATAATTTCAATAAAAAGCAATGAAATGTAACTTTCAGATCATAATTTATTTTGTTGGTAAAAAGAATAGGTGAATACGGCATATTATGTGGTAAACTTTCATAGAAAATGTATTTATTTAAAAATAAAGTCTAATTCAAGGAAAAAACATGCAAGTTATTATTTTTGACGATGCAAATCAAGTTGCAAAAAATGCAGCTGAATGGGTAGCACAACTCGTTAACAACAAACCTAAAGCTGTCTTAGGCTTTGCTACAGGCAGCACCCCAATTAGTTTATATAAAGAGCTTGTCGTTAAGCATCAAGAAAACACTTTAAGCTTTAAAGACAGCACTAGCTTTAATTTAGATGAATACTTAGGGATCGACGAAAACAACCCTCAAAGCTATCGTCAATTTATGAATGCAAATTTATTCAATCATGTAGATATTAATAAAGACAGAACTTTTTTACCTACTTGTAATCAAGGTGAAAACCCACGCGAGCAAGGTGTTGCTTATGAAGAGAATATTAAGGAATCTGGCGGTATTGACTTACAAATTTTAGGTATTGGCGCAAATGGTCATATTGGCTTTAACGAACCAACTTCTAGCCTTGCTTCTCGTACTCGTATTAAAACGCTTACTCAACAAACACTTGATGATAACAGCCGCCTGTTCAACAAAGATGAATTTCAACCAACGCTAGCGATGACCATGGGTATTGCGACTATTTTAGATGCGCGCTATGTCTTATTAATGGCAACAGGTGAAAACAAAGCCAAAGCGGTAAAAGATATGGTTGCAGGACCACTAAGTGCAATGTGCCCTGCTTCGGCATTACAACTCCATGAAAATGCCATTATCTTACTTGATAAAGCCGCAGCAAGTGAACTTGAAGATCAAGACTACTTCACTTGGGCACATAACCAAAACATCAAAATTAATAATGAATTTGGTTTGTATCATAACTATTAATTAATGCCTGCGATAAGGTTTAAAAGTCGACCTCGGTCGGCTTTTTTTGTGTACACAAAAAACATTAGAGAAAACTTTATTATGCACAGTTATTCCAAAATCTTTCAAATTAAGGTATAACGGCGACATGAAAATACCTAAAAGAATACTTCCGCTTGTCGAAGACGGTTTAGTTGATGACGTAATTAGCCAATTAATGAGTGGCAAAGAAGCTACTGTGTACATGGTTCGCAGTGGTGAGGACATTTTGTGCGCTAAAGTGTATAAAGAAGCAAACAAACGCAGCTTTAAAAAAGCAGCACAATATCAAGAAGGCAGAAAAAGTCGAAACAGCAGACGCGCTAGAGCAATGGAAAAAGGCTCTAAATATGGACGTAACCAACAAGAAGAAGCATGGCAAAATGCTGAAGTAGACGCGCTCCACCTCTTAGCAGACGCAGGTGTTAGAGTACCTCAACCCTATGGTTGTTACGATGGCGTTCTGTTAATGGAACTTATAACTGATGACGATGGTGATGTAGCCCCTCGGTTAAATGACGTAAGCATGTCAGCAGAGCAAGCCGTTGAAGACTTTGAACAAATCATCATATACGTATTACGCATGTTATGTGCTGGTGTCGTTCATGGTGACCTTTCTGAATTTAACGTGTTAGTCGATTCGTACGGCCCGGTTATTATTGACTTACCTCAAGCGGTTGATGCCTCCGCAAATAATAATGCTAAAGCCATGTTAATTCGTGATGTTGAAAATATGACATCCTATTACGGGCAGTTTGCTCCAGAACTTTTAGGCAAACAATATGCTCAAGAAATGTGGGCCTTGTATGAAAAGAGTGAATTAACACCTGACTCAGAACTAACCGGCACTTACACAGGTTCGAATAAATCAGCCGATGTAGACACCGTCCTTGATGAGATAAAAGCAGCTTTTGAGGAAGAGGAATCGCGCTTAGCACGTATTAGACTCGCTAGAGAGCCAGAAGAGTAACATCAAAAAATCAAAACCTTAAATGGATTTAACTTATGCCTAAAGCCTGCACACAAGCCGTACTTTATATTCACGGCTTTAATTCATCTCCTTTGTCTATAAAGGCTAAACAAACTAAAGCTTACTTAGCACAAAATTTTCCCTATACCCTTTTTGTTTGCCCACAATTAAAGTGTACTCCTTCTCAAGCGATTGAGCAGCTAGAAGCGATCCTTAACGATGATGCTTATCAAGGGTTGAAATGGTCATTAATCGGATCATCTTTAGGTGGATATTTTAGCGACTATCTTGCGCAAAAATATCAATTAAAAGCCGTACTGGTTAACCCAGCGGTAAAACCTTATGACTTATTACAAGGTTACCTTGGTGAGCAAGTTAATCCTTACACGCAAGAGTGTTATCAAGTCACACCCGATTTTGTTTGTTTTTTAAAAAGTATTGAACAAATTAAGCTCGACTTTAATAATGAAACTAAAAATAATTACCGAGTTATGTTACAAATGGGTGATGAAGTGTTAGATTATCAACAGGCAGTGGAAAAATATGAGCACTGCCAAATAGTTTTGGAGCAAGGTGGTGATCACAGCTTTATCAATTATGACCAACACTTACCAAAAATAATGAATTTTTTAACTTTGAATAACAGCTAGATGAATACAGTGTTTGTTCAACACACAATAACTATAACTATAAGATAGACGTTTAACATGACCGACCAATATAATTCTGATTCCATTGAAGTCCTAAGTGGACTTGACCCTGTCCGCCATCGACCAGGTATGTATACCGATACAACAAGGCCGAACCATTTAGGCCAAGAGGTTATTGATAATTCAGTTGATGAGGCTCTTGCTGGTCACGCCCAAAATATATTAGTCGTTTTAGATAAAGACCAATCATTAGAAATTGTCGATGATGGTCGTGGCATGCCTACCGACATCCATCCTGAAGAAGGTATTTCTGGTGTTGAATTAATCTTTTGTAAGTTACATGCTGGTGGTAAGTTCTCAAATAAAAACTATCAATTTTCGGGTGGTTTACATGGCGTTGGTATCTCGGTAGTTAACGCTTTATCAACACGAGTTGATGTTACGGTTAAAAGAGGTGGCAAAGTCTATGAAATGGCTTTTGAAAACGGTGAGAAAGTAGAAGAGCTAACTGAAACAGGCAACGTTGGTAAAAGAAACACCGGTTCGCGTGTAAAATTTTGGCCTGATGCCAAATATTTTGACTCAGCAAAGTTCTCTGTCTTAAAGTTAACGCATTTGCTTAAAGCAAAAGCTGTTCTTTGTCCTGGCTTAACTATTAAGTTTCATGACAAAACGGAAGATAAGAAATATGAATGGTGCTATGAAGACGGCTTAAAAGACTACCTTGTTGAGTCTGTAAAAGGTTATATGAACCTACCTGAACAACCTTTTATAGGTTGTTTTAATGCAGAAACTGAAGCGGCTGATTGGGCTGTAACTTGGTTACCCGAAGGCGGAGAGGGCATTGGTGAAAGTTATGTGAACCTTATCCCGACAATCGCTGGTGGTACACATGTTAATGGCTTAAGACAAGGCTTGTTAGAGTCTTTACGAGAATTTTGTGAATTTAGAAATTTACTGCCACGAGGGATTAAACTAACCCCAGATGATATTTGGGATAAATGTAGTTTTGTTCTTTCTGTAAAAATGCAGGACCCACAATTTGCAGGTCAAACTAAAGAGCGTTTATCATCTAGACAGTGTGCTGGGTTTGTTACAGGCGTTGTTAAAGATGCGTTTAGTTTATGGCTAAATGAGCATACCGACATTGCAGAAACGTTAGCTGAATTTTGTATCAGTAACGCACAAAAAAGATTACGCGCAGCCAAAAAAGTTGTCCGTAAGAAAATAACTTCAGGCCCAGCCCTTCCAGGTAAATTAACCGATTGTGGAAGCCAGGACTTAGGCCGCACAGAGTTATTTCTTGTTGAGGGGGACTCCGCGGGAGGAAGTGCCAAACAAGCCCGTGATCGTGAATTTCAAGCCATCATGCCCCTACGTGGTAAAATATTAAACACGTGGGAAGTAGACTCAGGTCAAATATTGGCATCTCAAGAAGTTCATGATATTTCTGTCGCCTTAGGTATTGACCCAGACAGCGAAGATTTAAGTGAATTACGCTACGGTAAAATTTGTATTTTAGCCGATGCTGACTCCGACGGACTTCATATCGCTACACTTTTATGTGCTTTATTTACCCAGCATTTCTTATCGCTTGTTCAAGCTGGACATGTATATGTCGCTATGCCTCCTTTATATCGTGTTGATATCGGCAAAGAGGTTTTTTACGCCCTCGACGAAGCAGAAAAAGACAGTATCTTAGATCGAATAGAAAAAGAGAAAAAACGTGGCAAAGTCAACGTTCAACGATTCAAAGGCCTAGGTGAAATGAACCCGATGCAGTTGCGCGAAACCACTATGGATCCGAACACCCGTCGTTTGGTACAGCTTACCGCCTTAGATGAAGAGCAACCTGAAACCATAGAAATGATGGATATGTTGTTATCTAAAAAACGTAGTGGCGATCGTAAAACATGGCTACAAAGCAAAGGTGATATGGCGGTTGTGTAACGCTTCTCCTTAATACAATATTGAAAGTATAACTTTACTTACTAAGTTAATTTATGGGCTGATTTTACAAATCAGTCCATTTTTTTTACCTCGCGAAAGATAAACTATCAAGCTAGAGTCACGCTTATTCATCTAAATCAATAATCTTCAGTAAGTTAAGTTATCTCTTAAACCGAGTTTAGGTTAAATTAGAAATAATTATTGCAAAGCAAATATAATAAATTTATTATATAACAAACTTATTATGTTTTTTTAACTTAAGGTTTGGAATGAAATTCCTTTTTCTTTGTACAGGTAATTCCGCTAGATCTATTATGGCTGAAGCTTTATTGAGACATCATGGAAGCGGTAAACATGATGTTTTTAGTGCCGGTACCGAGCCTCATGGTATAAACCCACTGACTCTTAACGCTATAGAGTATTTTGGTTTAAGTACAACAGGGCTTGAATCAAAAGGGGTTGATAAACTTACTAATTCACACTTTGACTATGTGATTACACTTTGCGATAAAGCAGCAAAAGAGTGTGAAAGATTAGTAAGTGGTAAAAACTTTATTGCATGGGACTTTCCTGAACCCAGCTCTCGAAAAGATTCAAACCCATTTGTAAAAACACTACAAGAACTTAATGAACGTATAAAAACTTTTTCATTTGAACTAGAAAAACACAAAACATCTATTTTAACGCCTACTGCATTTTACAAAGCATTAGCTGACGGTATTCGCTTAAAAACACTTTTAATTATCTGTGTTGAAAAAGAAGCTTGTGTATGCGAAATAATGACAGCACTTAACCAAGAAAGTCAGCCAAAAGTGTCTCGCCATTTAGCATTATTGCGTAAAGCAGGTATTTTGTCTGATAGAAAGTACCAACAATGGGTTTTTTATTCAATTAACCCTACTTTACCTGCATGGATGAAGCAAACCATTACTTCTACTCTTGTAAATGAACCTAATTTTATAGAAAAAGAGCTAACATTACTTAACCAAATGGGTGATCGCCCTACTCGCATTGCTAGTTGCTGTAATTAGCGACTGTTAACGTTTCAATTTATAGCTCTGTTGCTCTTCAGAAATAGGTTAATCGAGGCGCTTAATATAATGTTTGGTTGTTCAAAATACACTTTAAGCAACAAAGAGTAACGTTTTTACAAGGTAACCCAAAGGGCTAAGGCTAGTTTTCCACCTAACGTCTTTAGAAACAGTTAAAGTAGAATAACTACATGGTACTCTTTACGTCTTGTTACCTTAAAATAATAGCCTATAGTAGAGGCTAAAATGAAAGATCAACAGACCCTAACAACACATGAATCAAGAGGAATAAACATGGGAATTTTTGAAAGATACTTATCTCTATGGGTTGCGCTTTGCATTTTAACCGGCATTATTTTAGGTGTTGTTGTTCCTGAATTTTTTGAGTTAATCGCAACGCTTGAAATTGCGCACGTAAACATCGTTGTAGCTGTTTTTATTTGGGTGATGATTTACCCTATGATGCTTCAGATAGACTTTACTACCATTAAAGAAGTTGGCAAAAACCCAAAGGGTTTGGCGCTTACTGTGGTGATAAACTGGTTAATAAAGCCCTTTTCGATGGCTGCCTTAGGTTGGTTGTTCTTTGAAGGCATATTTGCTGACTTTGTCTCACCAGAAACTGCACAGGAATATATTGCTGGGATGATTTTACTTGGTGTTGCACCTTGTACTGCGATGGTATTTGTTTGGTCTCAATTAACAAAAGGCGATCCTAATTACACCCTCGTACAAGTTTCAGTGAACGACATTATTATGATTTTTGCTTTTGCGCCTATTGCTGGGTTTTTACTGGGTGTATCTGACATACAAGTTCCATGGAATACTTTATTTATATCTGTAGTTTTATATGTCATTTTACCGCTAGTAGCGGGTGTTTTAACCAGAAAAGTACTCAACAATTCCAAACGCGACGAAGTGTCAATTGGTGAATTATTAGAGAAATTAAAACCCTTTTCAATTATTGGTCTACTTTCAACCGTTGTGCTGTTATTTGGCTTTCAAGCAAATACCATTATTGAAGAGCCATTAAATATTCTGTTAATCGCCATCCCTTTAACGCTTCAAACCTATGGTATTTTCATCATTACTTATGCCATCGCCTTAAAATTAAAACTAAAACATAACATTGCTGGACCTGCTTGTTTAATCGGTACGTCAAACTTTTTCGAACTTGCTGTTGCCGTTGCCATTTCTTTATTTGGTTTACACTCTGGTGCAGCGCTAGCTACCGTTGTAGGGGTATTAGTTGAAGTGCCTGTGATGCTTTCATTGGTAGCAATTGTAAACAGAACAAAACATTGGTTTAACGAATAACGTTAACCTGTAATTAAAGAGGTTTATATGAAAAAACATCCTTTTGATAAGCTCCAATTAAAAAATGGCGGCACTTTTATTTTAACCCCTTGCCCTGGAACAAAAGACGTGGAGCTTAAGCTGACGATTAGCCAATTAAAAGAGGCCGGTGCAAAAGCGATTATTAGCGTAATGTTCGATGAAGAAATGTCAAAACTTAACGCTTCTTTGCTCCCTACATATTGCAATGAGTTAAACGTTAAGTGGTTTCAGCTTCCCATATTAGATGATGACGCGCCGCGCGATGACTTTGAAAAAGCCTTTAACACAAACCTTGAGCAGATTTTAAATATGCTTAATAACCAAGAGAGTATAGCGGTTCACTGTAAAGGAGGCTCTGGACGTACAGGTTTAGTTATTGGCTTATTAATGCTTAAGCTTGGCTATGTAAAAGAAGACATCATTAAACAAGTACAGCAAGTTAGGAATAAATCATTAAAACATCCTATACAATTTTCTTATTTTAAAAACTTTAAAGCCTAGGAATAAAATTATGACAATTAGAGTCGGTATTAACGGTTTTGGCCGAATGGGTCGCTTAACACTTCGTGCAGCGTTTAAATGGAGCGACGTCGAATTTGTGCAAATTAACGACCCCGCGGGGAGTGCAGAAACATTTGCACACCTACTAAAATATGACTCAGTTCATGGCATTTGGTCTCACGATGTTGAACATAGTGATTCAGACATTTTAATTGATGGGCATGCTATTCAAGTGACGCAAAATAAAGCGATTGATGACACGGATTGGTCGAAGTGCGATCTAGTTATCGAAGCTTCTGGAAAAATGAAAACAACTGAATTACTTAATCGTTATCTCGCTCAAGGTGTAAAAAAAGTCGTTGTTACGGCACCCGTAAAGGAAGATGGCGTCTTAAATATCGTTATGGGTGTAAATGAACACCTTTATGATGCTAAAACATTTGATATTGTTACTGCCGCTTCATGTACCACTAACTGTTTAGCGCCTGTAGTAAAAGTATTACAAGAGAAAATAGGCATCAAACATGGCTCTATGACAACTATTCACGATATTACTAATACCCAGACTATAATCGATGCGCCACATAAAGATTTACGCAGAGCACGCTCTTGTGGCACAAGTTTAATTCCAACCACAACAGGCTCCGCGACCGCAATTACACATATATTCCCAGAGTTAAAAGGGAAACTGAATGGTCATGCGGTTCGCATTCCACTGACTAACGCATCTCTTACTGACTGTGTTTTTGAAGTAAACCGCGAAACAACACCTGAAGAAATTAATGCATGGATGAAAGAAGCATCTGAAGGTGAGCTAAAAGAGATATTAGGTTATGAAGAAAAACCTTTGGTTTCTATCGATTACAAAACAGATCCCCGCTCTAGCATTATTGATGCTCTATCAACGATGGTTGTAAACGGAACTCAAGTTAAGCTTTACACTTGGTACGACAATGAATGGGGCTATGCCAATAGAACTGCAGAGTTAGCGCGTAAAGTTGGCTTATCATTGAAAAAGTAAAGGTAAATCATGAAGCGCTTGGCTGCATTATCAGATGATATAAAGCAATACCTTGTTGTTACTGGAAATTACTGGGCATTCACGCTAACAGATGGCGCGTTAAGAATGCTCGTTGTTTTATATTTCCATCAACTAGGCTATTCACCACTTAGCATAGCGATGCTATTTCTGTTCTACGAAATTTTTGGGGTAATTACTAATTTAGTCGGTGGATACCTTGGTGCTAGACTTGGCCTTAACAAAACCATGAATATTGGTTTAGCTATTCAAATTATAGCCCTGCTGATACTTGCTGTACCAACAGAGTGGCTAACCATTGTTTATGTTATGTTTGCCCAAGCACTCTCTGGTATTGCTAAAGATCTTAATAAAATGAGTGCGAAAAGTTCCATAAAAATGTTGGTTGCTTCTGGACAAGAAGGAACACTATTTAAATGGGTCGCCATTTTAACAGGCTCTAAAAATGCACTTAAAGGTGTTGGATTCTTTTTAGGTGGTCTGTTATTAACACTCACTACATTCAAAGGCGCCATGTTGCTGATGGGGGGTGTGCTAACATTGGTATGGTGTTACAGCTTATATGCGCTTAAAAATGATTTAGGTAAGGCGAAAAACAAGCCAAAATTTAAAGATATCTTCTCAAAAAGCCGTTCTATTAATATTTTATCCGCTGCACGCTTATTTTTATTTGGTGCGCGTGATGTGTGGTTTGTTGTTGCATTACCGGTATTTCTTTCACAAGTATTTCACTGGGATCATTGGAACGTTGGTGGCTTTCTTGCACTTTGGGTTATCGGTTATGGCATTGTTCAGTCTATTGCCCCTAAAATAATTAAATTTAAAGAAGGGATATCGCCAGCAATGGAGACCGTTAAGTGGGCAGTTTTATTATCGCTTGTCACCTCTGCCATCACAGTTTCATTATATCTCCAATGGTCTGTACAACTCATATTAATTATAGGCTTACTGATATTTGGAGTACTTTTTGCGATTAACTCTTCATTACATAGTTACCTAATTGTGAGTATGGCAAACGAAGATGGTGTATCACTCGATGTTGGCTTTTATTATATGGCAAATGCAATGGGACGTTTAATTGGAACACTTTTATCTGGATGGGTATTTCAATTATACGGTCTGACAGCGTGTCTCGCTATTTCATGCGTGTTTATTACTTTAGCGGCGTTAATATCAATGAAACTACCTAAGACAGCCACAAAAACACTTTAGTACCAATTGAATTAATGAATGCACCATTTAGCGACAATTCAGAGGTTTAGAGGCAACGCATTAATTGAAGAGCGTATTTCTTCCCTTATTAAAATCAATAACGTCTCATATAGGCCTTTAAAATGACTCTTCGGGAGCTTAGTAGCAAACTGATAACGTCACAAAATGAATGAAATATAAAATAACTATGTTTAACTCATTTTGTTTGTTCTAAACTCGCTTGTGAAGCGCTAAGTTGGTTGATTAACTATTTTAATTGGCATAATAACTGCTCTAGAGTGTTTCAAGGCTATAGATAACTATAATGCTAAGGGGTATCATATGCTTGTATGACTTCTCATTTGTATTTATTTAGGCAAGGGATGTTGAACATCTTCTTCAAGTACAACAGCGATATACTAAAATTTCAGCAGCCCTAATACGTTCCTGATATAAGAAAGAGCAGGCAGTGAAAGGATTTAACCATTAATACAGTTTATTTTCTCTCAATAACACATGTGACGGCATTATTGTCGCGAAAAAACGCACGTCCTTTATTCAGGTCTAATGTAATTTTCCCGGCATTAAATAGTTTTTTTCTCTTTTCTTTTTTTAGTTTGTGCCTCGTCATTTCTTTTAAGGGGTTAACCTCAGAAAAACCAGCATTTTCGAATTTTGAGCAAACGGTTATCAATATTAAACAAGAAAAAAACTCTCAAAAAGTAGCTGGTTTATTAGCTTTACTAGAAGAACAACTTCCATTTTTGTCAATAAAACAGCAGATTATTTATTATAAATTACTCGCTTCTCACTTCATTGAAAAACAACAATATCAACTATCTCTTCAAGCAACCACGCTAGGTTTAATTAAAACAAAGGAGCTTGCAAGCCCAAGTATTTTAATTTCTGAAATACTATATCAACAGGGTTTCTCTAGAGATAATTTAGGTGATTATGAGGGTGCATTAGTCGATTATAAGCGTGGTTTAGATACCGCTAAGTCATTAAATGATTATGTTTATATAGCTCAAGGGCTTATTAACATCGGTGCTTTACACTACCGTAATGGTCAATATGAATTGGCTTTAAAAATTCTAGATGATGCTTATCAAATGGCAGCGAAAACAAGCGATGATAAGTTGAAAGGTGATGTTAACTCCGAGCTTGGCGTTTTATATAGTTTTCTCGAGCAAAATAATAGAGCTATACAATATTATCAGCAAGCTTATCAGCATTATAATACACCAGGTAAAATGCTTAGAGCTCACCAAGCTTTAATTAGTCTTGCTCGATTACACAGTCGTAACCAAAGTTATCAAAAGTCGATTGAAATTTATCTTGATATCCTAAATGAAGTGCGTCGCCAAAACATTCCTGTTAATCATAAATTATTATTCAATGTCACTTTAGGTATATCTTGGTCCTATCTTCGGTTAAGTAATGATTACACAACAAAAGCTTATGACTATTTATTACAAGCAAAAGAACACCTTAGGCATATTAAACAGCCCGAAATAAAATTACAGTTTTTTAGCGAGCAGGCCTATATTTTATTTACTTTAAAAAAGTATCAACAAGCGCTAAGTAGTATTGCCTATTTTGAGCTTTTATTGTCCGATAACCGATATAATTTTGCTAATCAAAAACAAAGACATTTGAACTTATTAAAGTTAAAAGCAGATATTTATTTTCAGTTAGAGCAATACCAGAACGCTTATCATGCCAATGTTCTCGCACTTTCGCTTAAAAAGTCCTTAAAAGCTCAGGAGCAAATGAGAACGATTACTGAAGCAAGATTAAAACTAAAATCTGAACAACAAGACTTAGAAAATCAAGTATTAGAAAATAGGACAAAAGCCCATAATATCGCCTTAAAAAATACTAAAAAGGAAAGAGCCCAAGAAAGCTACTTCCTTATTTTCGCTTCAATTTTAGCTCTAATATTTATTTGGTTGTTATTTAAGTTAATTCAAGGTAATCAAAGACTTAAAAGTTCTTACCACACAGACGCCTTAACCAATATATACAATAAAAGAGGCTTAATAAATCGAGGTACATTACACCTAAATCTCGCCTATAAAAGCCACCTCCCTTTTAGTCTTTTATTATTTAGATTAGATAATTTAAAACATATTAACAGCGCACATGGATACCTTGTCGCTGATGCGTTATTGAAGTTTATTGCCCATGTTGGACAAAAACTTATCCGTAAAAGTGATGTTTTTGGAAGGTTTACGGGTAGCGAATTTATTATAATATTTCCGGCGAGCCCTCATGAAACGGCTTTAAAGGTCGCTACTCGATTTAAAGAAAATATCATTAAGGAATATTTATATAGTACAGAAATAGAGGCAAAGTATAGACTTGAGGAACTCTTGTTAGAAGTTGGCTTTGGTATTATCAGTAAAGAGTTTTCTAATAGGAACGAAGCACCACCACGTAATATAGAAGGTAATTTAGTGCTTTTAATAGACCAAGCTAGAGATAAAGCTCAAACAAATAAAATAGATAAACTTTTACTTAAACCTAACCCTAAAGAGAGTACATAAAATGCTTGATAAAAGTTCTTTTCTCTCTCTATCACGCCAGTTTAAAAAAGTCATAGCGTTTGTCATTGTTATTTTACTGACAGCTGCTTCTATCTTAAGCCCTTGTTATGCTTTAGCCAATCTAGACCATAACACCGACACCTCGACATCCAATGATGCTTTAGTATTAACAACGGCTTTTACCTCTGAATATAAAAACCATACTACCTTTAAAATAATGGGAGAAAATGACTTTCAAGAGCCTTCATCTCAAGCAAGTAATAAGAAGCTATTAAAGCAATCTAAGCCTTATACACCAGAGACAGATAGATCTGAACAGTATGGTTTGCGGTATAGCAAACCCACTGAGCAATTTAAAATTAACAAAAATATCATGCAAGCCCTAGCCATATTAAGAAGTTCAGCTTTGCCTGAAAATACATTTATTTTTACCTCTTTGAAGCAAAAGCAAAACTATAATATTGCTGAGCAATATTTATTACTTATTATTGATGCGATCATACTTAAAAGTAACAAGAATATTGAGGCATCTAACAGGAAGCTAGAGCAGGCTATTTTATTAGAACCAGGGATATCAGATGAACAATTGGTTTTGCCTCTCTTTTCACAGTTACATTTAATTTTAGCCAATAACTATATGCAACTAGGACTTTTTAAAAAAGCGTACTTAACTCATCGTGGTTATTTTATAAAATTTAATACTTACCATGCGATGATAAATGAAAAAATTATTAAAGAGTTATCTCATAAGCATCAAGTTATTCAAAAAGCAGCACTTAATGATTTACTGCAAAACCAGAACAGGTTAAAACAATTACATTTAGTCGAAGAGGAGCAGCTCAAAGAAAATCAGCAAAGAATTTTTGCTTTGATTATTTGCACTATCTTATTATTCACCATCTTTTTTACCCGTAAAATTAAACAAAAAGAAAAGCTCATACTACAAGCTAAAACAGACTCTGTTTCTGGTTTTTTAAATCGAAAGTCTCTTTTTAATATTGGGGCAAAAATGGTGCAGAAGTTTATAGAAGACAATAATGAATTGAGTTTACTTATTCTAAAAGTTAAACCGCTCTATTCCTTAAACCAAATTGAAATAGAACAAAGTGATCGACTTTTTTCTCAAGTTGCCGTTATGATGTCTGAGTCTACAAGCTCTCGCGATAGCTTATTTCGTTTAACCACTGATGAGTTTGTCGTATTACTTCCTAATTCTAATGTTTTCAAAGCTAAAGCTGTTGCACAAAGAATGATTGAAAGAATGTTAACACTGCAAGTCCCCTCTAAAATAAAGGGTTTAATAAGCGAGACAAAACACGATGTGAACACCTCAGCATTTAATCTTAGTATTGGTATAAGCGCGTTAGGTAACTCAGAAGCAGATTTTCAAGCGTTATTACACAAAGCAGACTTAGCCATGTATCAGGCTTTTGAGAAAGGAGATAACAGTATTGTCGTTTACGACGCCATAGCTAATCACTTTGAACGAAGAGCTCCATAAAAGCCATTTAAAATATAATAAATCATTCTTGATAAATGATGAAAAACAGGTGTTTCAAACGTAAATATCAGATAAGCTATTCAATGTGATCTTTTTTCATCAGTAAGACTTTATATAAATTATCTCAAAACTACCTTTGCGAAAGTAAACTTGTAAGCTGAAGCACAATAAAGTTTAAAAATATAAAGAATTCATGACTAAAGAAAAATATAAGAATAAAAATAGATTTCGTAAAACTAGGATTATCATTTCATGTCAAATACCGTCGAATACAGCCCTGATGGGGTAGAACAAGTTCCCTTAAGGCGCTTTACTGAAGAAGCCTACTTAAACTATTCCATGTACGTCATAATGGACAGAGCCCTACCTCATATTGGTGATGGTTTAAAACCGGTTCAAAGACGTATTGTCTATGCAATGTCTGAACTTGGTTTATCAGCTACTGCAAAATATAAAAAGTCAGCAAGAACGGTCGGTGATGTACTTGGTAAATTTCACCCGCATGGTGATAGTGCCTGTTATGAAGCCATGGTATTAATGGCCCAACCTTTTTCTTATCGTTATCCTTTAGTTGATGGTCAAGGTAACTGGGGTGCTCCCGATGATCCTAAATCTTTTGCTGCGATGCGTTATACAGAATCTCGTTTATCAAAATTTAGTGAGGTATTGTTAGCTGAATTAGGGCAAGGAACTGTTGATTGGGAGCCTAATTTTGATGGTACCATGAAAGAGCCGAAAACCTTACCAGCGAGATTACCACACATTCTTCTTAATGGAATAACTGGTATAGCTGTTGGTATGGCGACAGATATTCCGCCACACAATGTAAAAGAAATAGCTTCTGCTTGTGTGCATTTGCTTGATAAACCTAAATCTGAAGTTGCCGATTTACTTGAATTTGTTCAAGGGCCCGATTATCCAACTGATGCCGAAATTATCACCCCGAAAACTGAGATAGAGAAAATCTATCAAACAGGCCGGGGAAGTATAAAGATGCGAGCTGTGTATGATGTTGAGCAAGGTGAAATTGTTATCACCTCTTTGCCGCATCAAGCTTCTGGTGGAAAAATTCTAGAACAAATTGCTGGTCAAATGACAGCGAAAAAACTGCCCATGGTTGTTGATTTACGTGATGAATCTGATCATGAAAACCCTGTAAGGCTAGTTGTTGTGCCTCGCTCTAACCGCATTGATATAGAGCAATTAATGCAGCATTTATTCGCTAGTACTGACCTAGAAAAAAGTTACCGTGTTAACATCAACATGATTGGCCTAAATAACAAGCCAGCGGTAAAAAACCTTAAAGAAATATTATCTGAATGGTTAGAGTTTCGCCGTGAAACCGTAAGAAGACGTTTGCAATACCGCTTAGATAAAGTATTAGCGCGTTTACATATTCTTGATGGCTTATTAATCGCCTACCTAAATATAGATGAAGTTATCTCGATTATTCGTGAGTATGACGATCCTAAAATAGAGTTGATGACACGATTTAGTCTTTCAGAAATTCAAGCAAATGCTATTTTAGAGATTAAATTACGCCAGCTAGCTAAACTTGAAGAAATAAAAATTCGTGCTGAACAAGATGAACTTTCTAAAGAGCAAGAACGTTTAGAGAAAATACTTAATTCTGCTGCGCGAATGAATACCCTTATTAAGAAAGAAATTTTAGCCGCAGCTGAACAATATGGTGATGAGCGCCGCTCTAAGTTAGTTGAGCGAATGGAAGCAAAAGCGTTATCTCAAAAAGACATTATACCGAGTGAACCAGTTACTGTTGTTGTATCAGAGAAAGGTTGGGCACGTTGTGCAAAAGGGCATGATATCGATGCGACAGCGCTAAGTTATAAAGCTGGAGATGGTTATCTTTGTTCTGCAAGAGGGCGAAGTAATCGCCCTGCTGTCTTTGTCGATACGGGAGGTAGAGCATTTACTACCGAAGCGCATACCCTGCCAACAGCAAGAAGCCAAGGCGAACCTTTGACGGGACGCTTCAATATTGTTGCAGGTCAATCCTTTGTTCACTGCTTAATGTCTGATGATAAAGACAAATATTTATTAGTAAGTGATGCCGGATATGGTTTCGTTTGTCAATATAGTGATATGGTTAGTAAGAATAAAAATGGTAAAGCTTTAATATCTCTGCCTCAGTCGTCTAAGGTAATGCAGCC
This sequence comes from uncultured Colwellia sp., assembly GCA_963933725.1. GTDB lineage: Bacteria > Pseudomonadota > Gammaproteobacteria > Enterobacterales > Alteromonadaceae > Colwellia. Next base: position 3,874 of record CAWVWK010000007.1, on the reverse strand, counting down.
ACATAAAATACATGATCTTGAACATGATAATTGTTTAGCGATTACCACTGAAGGAAGAATGTTGGTTTTCCCTGTGAAGAACTTACCCGTACTGAGCAAAGGTAAAGGCAATAAAATTATTAACATTGCCTCTGCAAGAGCTAAATCAAGGGAAGAATATGTTAGCTTACTTACCATTGTTCCAGCGGAGGCATCTATCACGCTTCATGCTGGCAAGAGAAAGCTCACGCTTAAAGCTAATGACATAGTACATTATCAAGGCGAGAGGGGGCGTCGCGGTAATAAGCTTCCTAGAGGCTTACAGCGTGTAGATAGAGTGGAGGTTGAACCTTTAGAGCCTAAATCAAAAAGTGATGTTAGTGATCTAACAGAAGATTAAAATGCAGAGGGGCTTTACACCTTACTTGCAGCTTACTTAGGTCTATGAGCGGCAGTACTCTAAATCTATAAAAAATCTAAAACTAAAGAGCCAATATGTTTGATATTGGCTTTTTCATTAGAGTTAAAGGTAAATGGGTTGAGTATCCTTAAGATAATATATATATATATCGCCATTAATTTATATCCATGTTGCTTTTTGCGATACCAAGGTCAACATATTACTAAAGCGGTACAACCCCTCTTGGGTTAACTCAATACAAATCCCTTTATGATGACTATCAAGCAACACTAGCTTTATACCCTGTTGGCTGTTCAGATCTATCTTTATATTTACCGCTAATGGAAATTGCTCTGGTTGCTCATTAACTTTTTTGCTTTCTGATACTTCTGGGCTTGAATTGCCATTATGTGCTTGATGAAATTCTGCATAGCCATTATCTACGGGGGGGGCACTATCCGCTTGTTCGGTGGTTGACTTGGTTTCTTTATTCGTACTAAGTTGTTCAAGTAGCTTTTCCGTTTCATATTGCGCCTTGGTAGCAGCAAAAATATGATTAATTAATTTCTTTGTTTCTCTACGCGTAATCCACCATGTAGGTTTCTCAAGGGATAAGCCAGTCTTTAATAATAAGCGATCTTGTCGTGAATCATAGGTGATTGCGATGGAAGACATTCATAGCCTTACTGTCTTGTACATATCATTTAAGTTTATACCAGTTTCTCTAGTTTTGCTGATTTTAAAGCCACAAAAAACCTATCCTTAAATTATACAGTGAAGAATTTAAGTTAAGCATTTACCCTTCAAGGCTTTTCCCTTAACATATACTTATAATACCTGCTTCGCTAAAGAAGTGAGATGGGTATAAGGCTTCCCCTACTTTAAAGAGAAACTATTTTGAATAAACTTGCCGTGTTTGCTTTTACCTTATTAATGGCTTTCGGTGCCGTATTATGGCTACTAGCTGACGCTTCTTTAAATCAATATTTGAAAAGTCAGATCATGCTACAAGGTCAACATTATAGTGGCCAAAAAGTAGAAGTTAATATAAGCGAATATGCGCCAGATTCTGGTCAAGGCTATTTTGAAGGCTTAAAGTTAAGCAGTTTAAGTGATAAGTCGAGTCATTATGCCCTTGAAGTGGATAAAGTGAGCTTTTCAATGGAAAAACTTCGTGATGCAAAAGGCTTTATTGAAGTAAAAAGTCTGTCTATAAATCATCTTATACTTAACGTTGTGTCATCGAGTGTCGATGAAAAAGATACTGCAAGGGCTAACAATAAAAAGACAAAGCTAAAGCATAGTAATATTAATCTACTCAAGGAAAGAATAATGGAGCAACTTGCTGCCAATTATCCAAAAGCCTATCCACAAATTAATGCAAAAAAATACGCTCTTGAGAACCCCACATTAAATGCTGATGTTTATATCAAAAATAACCCTAGCCAAGTTAAACAAAAATTAGCTGAAGATAAAGTAAGATCTAAGTCATCTAAAAAGAAAAGTCGAGGAAAACAATATACCAAGATTAAAGTCCCTGGTGTTTCTATTAACTCCTTGACGATAAATTATTTTACAGACGGAAAATTAACGGATAAAAAGTTATTTAAGCATATTCAAACCCTGCCTTTAGGGGGAGAATCCGGTATTGAAACTAACCAATTAGGAGGGGAAATTTTAATTTCTCTTTTAAATTTAGAAGCACAACATTAATTCGTTATACCCATTCCATTAAGTAAATATTCTAGTTTTTCATACGAAAACATGATCTGGTCATTAATGGATTAGGTATTAGCTAAACTGCTTCTGATTTAGTTTATTATTTTAACTCTTTCAATTCGTTAGCTTTAATGAGCATAGACTTACTCTCTGCTAAAAAGTCATCCGCATAATCACCAAACCAAGATGATACGGTTTCAAATTTTGCGACAAAAGAGTTTTTATCATTTTTTTCAACGTCTTCTAATAATGTTAAAAAGCGATGGGCAAAGCGCTTCATCATACTCATATTAGTTTTATTTGAAAAAATGATATCAGCATAAAGGTCTGGGTTTTGCGCAAAAAGACGACCAACCATAATTAATTCTAATCGGTATATCGGCGAGCTCATTTCAATAAGGCTTTCTAATTCAACACCCTCTTCCATTAGATGATACCCATAGGTAATGGTAGAAAAGTGTCGCATGACTTGTACCATAGACATGGCTTTATCATGTTCATTAGCTGAAACAGGATAAATCTTTGCACCCCATACATTAAATTGTGAAAGAAGCCATTGGTACTTTTCGGGTTCTCTTCCATCACAAGCAATAATCGTCTGCTTAATTAAACCGGTCACATCAGGACCAAACATAGGGTGTAAACCAACAACAGGCCCTTGATGAACCTCAAGCATATGTTTTAAAGGAGATGCTTTAACACTTGTAAAATCAGCTAGAATACAAGCTTTCGGTAGGTTACTTAGTTGCTGTATAACTTGCTCTGTCACATTAATAGGAACAGCTACAATCATTAAGCTTGTTTTTTTTAAAAGTGCTGACTTAATAGGCCAATCACCTTCCCCAACAACTTCTACGTCATAATTTGAACGTTTAAAAAGATCGACAAAAACACTGCCTAATAGCCCATCTCCGCCAACAATAACAACCGTTTCACATGCAGGATTTACACATTGGTAACCACTGGCATCTTGGCTTTTATAAGAGTCTCGCATTAAACGGCGAAGTACATCTTCGATAAGCTGTGGAGCGATACCTGCCTCTGATGCTTGTAGTCTTCTTGCATCAATCATCGACTCTTCACGTTCAGGAGAGAATATAGGCTTCCCTTCAGCAAGCTTTAACTGGCCTACTTTACTGGTTACCATTAATCGTTTAGCCAGTAAAGATACCAATTGGCTATCAATCTCATCAATCTCATCTCTAAGAAGGCTTAATTTTTTCTCAAAATCACTCATTGTAAACCTTGCTAAACCTGTTATTTATCTTTATTAATATAAACAGTATACCCTGCTCTTCTCTATCTTTCTCAGTTAAAATCCTCAAGGTATTCGAGCATTAATCCATATTGGTATAAATAGCTGTGAATACTAAACAGTACAGGCCAATTTAATACGTTGCGGTAGAACTTTATGCAGCTTCTCAGTAGCTTGCTCTAGAAGTTGTTCCGTCGTTTCAAAGTTAATACAAGCATCGGTGACAGAAACACCATAGGCCATCTCTTCAATCGCTAAATCAGCACTTTGGTTGCCTTCATTGAGATTACTTTCAAGCATAATACCAATAATGGATTTATTACCGTCAACAATCTGTGCAAAAACATCTTGAGCCACGATAGGCTGACGTGAAAAGTCTTTACTTGAATTACCATGACTACAATCTACCACGATACCTAGCTCTAACTTGTTTTTCGCTAGTTCTTGTTCGCATAAAGCAATACTCTCTGCATCATAATTAGGCTTTGCGCCGCCTCGTAAAATCACATGTCCATCTGGAT
>CAWVWK010000006.1:0-38874 GCA_963933725.1 uncultured Colwellia sp. | reverse complement strand
CACCACCTAATCCGACTTCAACCGTTACCTGGGTATTTTCTTGCTGGCACTGTTTAATGCGATCAATGACTTGCATAGGGTAGCTGTCTGCAACGAAAGCACCAATTTGTAGTTCAATAAGCTCGCTATTTGGTGAACTTGCAATTGAGAAAGGTCTCTTGTCTTCGTCACTCATCACAAAATTTAAGTATTGACCGGCTTCAAAGCTTACCGATTCACTAGGTTTCAATAACACCTTATAAACATGTGATGTTAGTGAAGATATAGATTGCACTTGGCAACTTACAGATTTCATTTTTAAACCTTTTAATAACGTTATTTTAACTATTTAATTTACTTGAGCTTTTTCAATTTAAATTCAAAAAACTTTCAGAATAAATTCGGCTCTATAAATGTAGCTGGAATATTTGCGTACCTTATATCGAGCATCTAATATAGTTCATCTAATATCGGGCTGAGTCTTTAACTCACCACTCCTGACACCACTTTAAATTTATATTCTTGCACAGTTTTCCTACTAAATAATATCTAATTCATCCCAAAGTTCATCAACTTCAGTTTTAATACTTTGCGACATTTCAATTGGAACACCCCACTCTCGATCAGTTTCTCCTGGCCATTTATTGGTAGCATCCAAGCCCATTTTAGAACCTAACCCAGATACAGGTGAAGCAAAATCAAGATAATCAATAGGTGTATTATCAATAAGTACAGTATCTCTTGTAGGGTCCATTCTGGTTGTCATCGCCCAAATAACATCTTCCCAATTACGTGCATTTATATCATCATCACAAACAATGACAAATTTAGTATACATAAATTGCCTTAAAAAAGACCAAACGCCCATCATTACACGTTTAGCGTGACCAGCGTATTGCTTCTTAATGGTTACGACTGCTAATCGATACGAGCAACCTTCCGGGGGTAAATAGAAGTCTTCAATTTCAGGAAATTGCTTTTGCAAAATGGGAACAAACACTTCATTCAACGCTACACCTAAAATGGCGGGTTCGTCAGGTGGCCTTCCTGTATAGGTACTGTGATAAATAGCCTCTTTACGCATTGTTACATTAGTTACAGTAAAAACAGGGAAGTTATCTACTTCGTTATAATAACCGGTATGATCACCATATGGGCCTTCAGGCGCCACTTCATTTGGAGCAAGGTATCCTTCTAGAATGATTTCTGCTGTTGCTGGCACATCTAAGTCATTACTAATCGACTTGGTTACCTCTGTTTTAGAACCACGTAATAAGCCTGCAAAAGCATATTCTGATAACGTATCTGGTACTGGTGTCACTGCCCCTAGAGTCGTTGCTGGATCAGCACCTAAAGCAACAGAAACAGGGTAATTCTCACCAGGATTTGTTTTTTTGAATTCTTGAAAATCTAGAGCGCCACCACGATGCGACAACCAACGCATAATAACTTTATTCTTTGACAATACCTGTTGACGATAAATACCTAAATTTTGCCTTTCTCTATTTGGACCACGCGTAATGGTTAAACCCCAAGTAATTAATGGCGCAACATCACCTGGCCAGCAGGTTTGAATTGGGAGTTTGGTTAAATCAACATCTTCACCGCTTAATACGATTTCTTGACATGGTGCTTTTTTGACTTTTTTTACTGGCATGTTTAATACTTGCTTGTAAACAGGTATTTTAGCAAGCGCATCACGAAAGCCTTTAGGTGGCTCAGGTTCTTTTAGCGTAGCAAGTAACTTTCCAACATCACGAAGTGCACCTAAATTTTCTTGCCCCATCCCCATCGCAACTCTGTCTGGCGTTCCAAACAGGTTGGTAAGTACAGGCATATTATATGCGTCGCCATTTTCATCTACAGCATTTTCGAACAACAATGCAGGACCTTTTGCTCTTAAGGTCCTATCGCTAATCTCGGTCATGGTTAGGTGCGTTGAGATAGGTTTTGTAATTCGCTTTAATTGACCAACTTTTTCAAGTTGTTCTAAAAAGTCTCTTAAGTCTTTATATTTCATATAGGGCACTTGTTATTAAGGTTTTGTATCAATTAATATAATTAAAGCATTGTATTAAAAAGCCAGTCATTAGACTGGCTTTTTAAAGGTAGGTTTAAGTTTGTTTATTAAACCTCTGCTGCGCATATGAGATAATAAAAAACTTACCGAATAAATTCTGCCCACAAGTTAGTCCCTGAAGGTCCTAAAATTATTTACGCTTCATTGAATCGAAAAACTCATTATTTGTTTTAGTCATTGCAAGTTTATCAATGAGGAACTCGATGGCACCAATTTCATCCATTTCGTGAACGATTTTACGCAATATCCACATTTTTTGCAGTTCATCAGGCTTAGTAATAAGCTCTTCACGTCTTGTACCACTTCGGTTAATATTAATTGCAGGGAATACGCGTTTTTCAGATATTTTACGCGATAAGTGTAGCTCCATGTTACCTGTGCCTTTAAATTCTTCATAGATAACTTCATCCATTTTAGAACCAGTTTCCACAAGCGCCGTAGCAATAATAGTTAAGCTACCACCTTCTTCAATATTTCGCGCCGCACCAAAGAACCTTTTAGGACGGTGTAAAGCATTAGCATCAACACCACCTGTTAGGATTTTCCCCGACGATGGGATGACAGTGTTATATGCACGCGCTAATCGTGTAATTGAGTCAAGTAGAATAATAACGTCTTTCTTATGCTCAACTAATCGTTTAGCTTTTTCTATTACCATTTCTGCGACTTGTACGTGACGACTTGCAGGTTCATCAAACGTTGATGCAACGACTTCGCCTTTTACAAGACGTTGCATTTCAGTTACTTCTTCTGGACGTTCATCAATAAGAAGTACCATCAATTCTGCATCTGGGTGATTATGAGCAATGCTCTGCGCTATGTTTTGCAATAATAACGTTTTACCGGCTTTTGGTGGTGCAACAATTAATCCTCGTTGACCTTTACCAATTGGAGAAGATAAGTCTAAAACACGTGCGGTAATATCTTCTGTAGATCCGTTACCACGTTCCATGGTTAAACGATCTGTTGGGTGGATAGGTGTTAAGTTTTCAAATAAAATTTTATTACGTGAATTCTCAGGACGATCAAAATTAACTTCTGCAACTTTTAATAGTGCAAAGTAACGTTCACCTTTTTTAGGTGGGCGAATCTTGCCTTGTATTGTGTCACCTGTTCGCATACTAAAGCGACGTATTTGACTAGGCGATACATAAATATCATCTGGTCCTGCTAAGTAAGAGGAATCCGCTGAACGTAAAAAGCCAAAACCGTCCTGTAATATTTCTAATACACCGCTACCAAAAATATCATTATTGCCTTCAGCATGCGCTTTTAAAATGGCAAAAATAACATCTTGTTTTCGTGTTCTTGCAAGGTTTTCTAACTTCATTGATTCGGCAAGTTTTAATAATTCGCCAATGGACTTTTCTTTAAGTTCGGTAAGGTTCATAGAGGGTTTCTTAAATTATCTTAAGTAAATAGCCTAGGCTGTTGCCATCGGCAGTATATGGAATAGGATTTTTTGCGTTTAGGAAAAAATTTATGGGCAGATGTATTATATTTAGAGTGTAAATTTAGCATTAAATAATAAATAGGTAAAGGTAGAGATTAAATTTTTTTTGAAAAGCATAGATTAGCTTTGGGCAAAGTAGCCTTTATTGGGGGTGAGGTAGAAGTTATAAATTTACCTGAAGCTATACTCCAGGTAAATTTGATAAGTATCAGCCTAAAACGAAAATGCTATCGATGCTTATAAGTTTTTATCTAAAAACTCTTTTAATTGAGTTTTTGATAATGCGCCTACTTTCGTGTCAGCGATTTCACCGTCTTTAAATAATAATAAAGTTGGGATACCACGTACACCATATTTTGGCGGTGTATCTGAGTTGTCATCAATATTTAATTTACCAACTGTTACTTTACCTTCATACTCGTTAGCAATACTATCAAGTACCGGTGCAATCATCTTACAAGGGCCACACCATTCAGCCCAAAAATCAACTAATACTAAACCAGACGCTTTTAAGACATCTGCTTCGAAACTATCATCTGTTAGCTGAATAATTTTATCGTTCATCACTTTCTCCGTTAGTTATAGCAATATGCTATATATAATACCAATATTTCATTTTTCAACATTGATATAAGTTTTTTTTCAGCAAGCTTATAACCAGGGATTATGTCTTGATTGACTTACTAGAAGTTTAAGAGATTATACGCTGATAAAAATATTTTTTCTATACATCTATCTATACCCACCCGCTCTGATTTGTTCAAAAAACCATCTAAAGTGCATGTTTTTTACCAACTTTGAGCTAAAAAGCCTTAAAACCGAACAAAATTCAATCATGGCGCTAGTTATTGATCATCTTAAATGATAAGCTTGCGCGATGCAAAATACTCATTTAACACAAACAAAATTCGCTGACTTAAATCTTGCTCCGCAAGTCGTTACCGGATTAAACGCCATGGGCTTTGAATACTGTACATCTATTCAAGCAAAGTCTTTACCGGTTCTTATTCAAGGTACAGATATTGCTGGCCAAGCTCAAACAGGTGAAGGTAAAACTATCGCCTTTTTAGCTGCCACTTTCCATAATCTACTTCAAACACAAGCACCAACACACAATCAACCTAGAGCCTTGATTATGGCTCCAACACGTGAATTGGCAATCCAAATTCATCGTGACGCTTTAGAGATGGCAAAAAGTACAGGTCTTCGACTTGGCATAGTATACGGCGGCGAAGGCTATGAAAGCCAACGTGAATCCCTTGAAAAAGGTGTTGATATCCTTATAGGTACCTGTGGCCGACTACTTGATTACATGAAACAAGGTGTTTATAACCTTAAAAACATTGAAGTTATTGTACTTGATGAAGCTGACAGAATGTTCGATTTAGGCTTTATTAAAGATATTCGTTATATGTTCAATAAAATGCCTCCTGCAACAGAACGCTTAAGCATGTTGTTCTCTGCCACACTTTCATTTCGAGTCAAAGAATTGGCTTTCGAACATATGAATGAGCCTGCTAGCGTAGAAGTTGAGCCAGAGAAAAAAACGAACAAACGTATTTCTGAAGAATTATTTTATCCTTCAAATGAAGATAAAATGGCTTTATTGCAAACACTCATCGAAGAAGACTGGCCTGAGAAAGCCATTGTTTTCGCTAACACTAAGCATGTGTGTGAAAAAGTTTATGACCACCTTGTTGCCGACAAATTACGCGTAGGCTTATTAACGGGTGATGTACCACAGAAAAAGCGAGTAAAAATATTAAAAGATTTTACTGATGCTAAGTTAGATATTTTAGTTGCTACTGATGTCGCTGCTCGAGGTCTACATATCCCTAGTGTAACGCACGTTTTTAACTACGATTTGCCTGACGATAAAGAAGACTACGTTCATCGTATCGGCAGAACAGGTCGCGCTGGTGCAACAGGTCATGCTATTAGTTTGGCTTGTGAGCAATATGTTTTTAATTTACCTGACATTGAAGGTTATATTGAGCACGAACTACCCGTCACTAAATATGACACAGCAGCTTTGCTTACAGATTTAGCTAAGCCACCAACGCGCTCTCGTAGAAGACCATCGAACAACCGTTCATCTGGTAATAGAAGTAATACAAATCGCACAGGTAAAAATGGTAACTACCGCTCTAAAAGCTACTAAAGAAATACCGCAGTATACTAACAACCATTATGCTGTGGTAGATCTTGGCTCTAATAGTTTTCACCTTTTAATTGTTCAACAGCAACAAAGTGGCATTATTGTTGTTGATAAGATCAAAACAAAAGTACGATTGGCTTCAGGACTAGATCATCAGAATAAGCTAAGTGACTCGATTATGCATGAAGGCTTGCATTGTCTTAAAAATTTCGCACTTTATTTAGCTTCAATCCCAAATAAAAATATCAAAATTGTTGCCACAGCAACCTTACGTCTTGCCACAAACCGCGATGATTTTTTAAACCAAGCGAACGAAATTCTTCCTCTACCTATTAAGTTACTCAGTGGCACACAAGAAGCAGAAACTATTTTTAAAGGTGTTTCACATACCTGCGACAGTTTAAAAAAACGCATCGTTTTCGACATTGGCGGTGCCAGCACTGAAATTATCGTTGGCAGTGGTTTTGAGGCAAAACATTGCGTTAGTTTGAATATTGGCTGTGTAAGTTTTAATAACGCTTTTTTTAATGATGACTTATTAAGTAGTGACAATTTCAATAACGCGATTACTGCTGCTAAACATGAAATAACGCCAATAGCAGCACAATTCAAATCATTTGGTTGGGATATCGCTATGGGTAGTTCGGGTACTATGCAAGCGATTATGGAGATACTAAAATATCGGGAGAGAGAATTAGTTATCACGATGAAATGTTTAAGTGAATTAAAACAAGAAATGCTTAACTTTCACTCGATAATAGGAATCCGCTTCGAGGGCTTACGCGAAGACCGTATAGCTGTTTTGGCAAGCGGGTTAAGCATTCTTATCGCCTTATTCGAAGTATTATCAATTCAGTCTCTTAGGTTATCTAAAGGTGCACTGCGGGAAGGGTTACTCTTTTCAATGCTAAAGCTGCCTAAAAAATAAAATTTAGCTTCTTCTGGGTATTAAACTAAACACCCTTAACGTAAGTAATTGTTCACTTACGCTAAGAACATTGGTTAATATGATCTTGGCTGAATAAAATTTATCAACCTCAATAAAATTCCATAAGTAAAGTTATCTCTTAAACTATCAAATCAGGTTAATTACCGAATAGTCCTTTTAATTTATCTTTAATTTTATCAGCGGCTTTATCTTTTAGTTTCGCTTTTTGTTGCTTCACCACATCTGACTTTTTCAAGTTTTCAAGCGCGTTATCTGTATCCGTTATCAAAGCTTCTATCTCAACAAAGTTTTGACTATCCGCCTCATTTAGCTTCAGACTTTGTGCTACTTTGTCATTTAAGCCTTTAATCACTTTTTGTTTAAATGAGCCAAGTTGTTTATCTATCTGGGTTTTGAAAGCACCCTTTATGGCTGTATTTAAGGATGATTGGATACTAAATTCAGGTTCATTTATTGTACCACTCATTGATAATGCCATGGTTAGGGTATCAAGCTCGTTAAATGTATCAAGTAACATCAAGGCAAACTTGCTGTTTGCTTCACCTTTATAGTTCACTTTATCTAAAGTTACGCGATGCTTTCCACCGATAGATTGATCCTTTTGTACAGAAAAGTCACCATTACCAGACAAGGCTCCTTGCTCTAAGCTTAATGAAAGATCTTTATTCTCTGATATCTCAATATCATTAACTTGTAGATCTTCTGCTTGCCAATCACCAGAAGCACTAAAAGCCTCTAGTTCATCGATAAAAAACTCAATATTTGCCGTAACTATGCCTTTTTTAGCCATCGTTATTTCTACAGATGCTTTGGACGCTTTTCCGCGGAAATAATGCTGAGCGGTAAGTTCTTCAATTCGTATTTCAAAATGTGATTCAAGTTGCTGTTCACCAAGGCTTATAACGCTTATATTCGCCTGCTTAATTAAGAACGGTGGTAAAGTGCTATCATCTGTAAAATAAACAAAGCGTCCAGTTGGTTTATATCTTTGGGGTACTTCTTCTTTATGCTCTATTTTCTTATCGTTATATTGCTTTATGCTAGGTGCTATTTTTTTATACACGTTCTCTGCTGTTTGATAGTACTTACGTGCTTTATCTCCAAACAAAATATGAGCGAAATCATCGTTACTTATATTATCCAATTGGTATTTTTTTTCAATACGTTGCCAATCTTTACCTGGTGCGTCTTTCAGGTTGGTCACACCTTGTTCTAAGCGGTTTTTAGCTCGAATTACTTCATTTTTTGCTAATTCCACTTGTTGTTGATCTTGCTTAAATTCTGCTTTCAATTGCTCAAACTTAGCTTTGACTTGATTCAAGTCTTCTAAGCTTTTTATCCTCATCTTACCTAAAGCTTTTACACGTTGCTCATAACTTTCTAATTTAGCCTTATTAGGCAGGGATGCTTGGATAGCTGACCACTTTACTTTTTCTTGTTCGTAAGATTCAGCAAGTTGCTGTGAGGCTTTCAACGTAAGTAAATCTTTATTATTTAGAAGTGAATTTACATCAGGTAATGATAAATTCATCGCCGGAAGCATGGAATCACTATCACCAGAGGTGTCATCTTCTCTATGATCCCTTTCTTTGTTGGTAAACACTTCGCCTATGCTTTCACGCTTAGTGGCAAACATCAGTTCCTCAACTGATAGATCTTCAATAATGGTCTTACCCAATAAGTATTGCCAACCATCAAAACCAGCCTTCGCAGTTTGAAAACTAAACACATTAAAGTCTGGGTTTTCAGCATCAGTTACTTGAAGACCTTTTACAGTTAAAGCTAAAGGTGAATAGTTTAATTCGACTGCCGTAACGTTAACTTCTGCCCCAAAAGCTGTCTCTAAAGTCGATTTTATACTTATTCGAATAAGACTTTCAGCAAATACACACACAAATAAAGCAATGATTAAGATAAGGCTGAGAAAGCTCACAAAGCCCCTTAATCGAATAAATTTCGTAATACCCGTTCTTGTTTTAGCTTTTGTTATGTCCTTCTTCATAACAAGCCTCCTGTACTTTCACTTTGGCCTGAATATTGTACATATAAGCGATAGAATTTAGAGGCTTTTAACGCTTTAACAATCGGAAATTTTTCAAATACGCCCATCACATAGACTCTATATTTCTCAATCAAAAGCTTACTTACAAAATAAAGAGGGACACTGAACATAAAACCTAACACGAGTGCTCCTAGTGTGAACGTATGATGCCAATGCGCTAATTTAAATAACGTAAATTGATATAGTGCAGTGAAACAACCTTGCAAATTTTGAGATGTGAGTAAGGCATCACCTATGTTAACGATTAGCGGTGACAAGAGATAGGAAAGACCAGAGAAAATCCCAAAGGATATTAAAAATGCACTAAAATTAACGCGCAGTAGCGTCACAAGCAAAACAAGAACTATATTGTGTAAAGAAAATAATGGCGATAATCCCATAATACAACCTAGGGATATAGCCAAAGCAATTTGTCTAATAGAACTTTCTGAGTTTAACGCTGAAAATATCTTTGCTAATAATGTAATCATAATGAGACCAACAGGTATAATGCCAATTCAATTAACTGAATGCGAACTAACGCGCATCTTCTTTTAACCATCTTGCTACTTGTTTTGCAAAATATGTCAAAATGCCATCTGCACCTGCTCGCTTAAACGCCAACAGGCCTTCCATAACACATGGTTTTTCTGCTAACCAGCCATTTTGAATAGCTGCCATATGCATCGCATATTCACCACTTACTTGGTATGCATAAGTGGGTACTGCAAAGGTATCTTTTACACGTCGCACAATATCTAAGTAAGGCATACCCGGTTTCACCATGACCATATCTGCTCCTTCTGCAATATCTTGAGCGACTTCATGAAGTGCTTCGTTGCTATTAGCTGGATCCATCTGATACGTATGTTTATTGCCACCTTTTATATTACCTGAAGAACCAACGGCATCTCTAAAAGGCCCATAATAATTTGATGCATATTTAGCTGAGTAGGCTAAAATTTTCGTATTTACAAAGCCTTCCGCCTCTAAAGCTTCGCGTATTGCACCTACACGTCCATCCATCATATCTGAAGGTGCAACTATATCAGCACCCGCATGAGCATGAGACAACGCCTGCTTAACTAAAATATCTTTCGTCACATCATTAAGCACATAGCCTGCAACGCCTGCTTTATTTTCATCACTCTCACTTAATATGCCATCTTGCCCATGTGTGGTGAATGGATCTAGTGCTACATCAGTAATAACCGCTAATTGTGGGAATCTCGCCTTTAAAGCCTTTACTGCTCTTTGCGCTAGACCGTCCGGATTATATGCTTCCTCTGCCATCAATGATTTTTTATCTGTTGGTGTTACAGGGAAAATAGCAATAGCCGGAATACCTAAGTCAACGAGCTCATGCGCTTCCTCTAACAATAAATCAATACTTTTTCTCTCTACACCAGGCATAGAGGCAACCGATTCAAATTGATTTTCTCCCTCTAAAACAAAAACAGGATAAATTAGGTCATTAACTGTTAGTTGAGACTCAGCCATTAAGCGTCTACTAAAATCGTCGGTACGCATCCTTCTCATTCGTCGGGCTGGAAATTGATCAAAGGAGGTAGGTTGTTGGAATTGGCTATTTTGATTCATATATGGCTCGTAAATTGATTGTGCATGTTGTCTGTGTTTTGGTTCGAGAGTCGAGTAGTTTATTCTGCATAGCATTTTTCATTTAATTCAAAAGCAATAGTTTTATTTCGTCCAGTACTCTTGGCTTGATATAATGCTTTATCTGCATATTCAAAAATATTTTCGAGTTTAATGTTTTCTTGTTGTTCATAGGTAAAGACACCACAACTCGCTGTTATATTAATGAGTTTATTATGGTATTCAAACAACTCTGCTTTGATATTTTTTCTTAAGCGTTCTGCCAAGCTCATAGCGCCTTTCGCATCGGTACTAGGTAAAACTAAACAAAACTCTTCTCCACCATACCTAAAAGCGACGTCCGACTCTCGTTTGATGCTTTTTTTAATGATAACAGAAAGCCGTATTAAACAATTATCTCCGGTTAAATGGCCAAAATTGTCATTTACTACTTTAAAATTATCTATATCGATAACAATGATGCTTAAAGGGGATAACGTTCGTTTACTCCGTCTATATTCCGCCTTAATTGTATCATCGTAGCTAGCACGATTATTAAGTCCTGTGAGCTTATCTATTTGACTTTTTTTGGCAAGGGCTTTATTAGCTTCTTCTAATTCTGTTAACGCAATATTTAAAGTTAACGTCCTCTTTTGCACATGGAATTCAAATTCTTCTTTATTATCTTCTTGTTCTTTCTTTAATGCCATATTAACTTTTTTATAGCTATCTAAGCGTAATATCACAACAACGTTGACTGCAATCGACAATAAGATACATAGGATCAACAATACTAAGACGTATTCATTCATATTAATTAACCTCCAAACAAAATGCTTGTTTAGCGTTCTGCTCTGTTTGGTAACCTAATTCTTCCTCGGATATGGATAAAATACTAGACAGTTGTTGCAACACATAAGATAAATAAGCGGGCTCATTACGACTACTTTTAGGTTTTGGCCTAATCGTTCTTGGCGTTAAATAAGGAGCATCAGTTTCAATCAAAAGCCTCTCTTTAGGAATTAGATGGACTATTTCTCTTAATGTCTTGCCTCTTCGCTCATCACATACCCAACCAGTAATTCCTATATACATATCAGCTTCAATACACTTTTCTAACTCTGCTTTATTACCTGTGAAACAATGAGAAATCATGGATGGAACTTTCCCTAGATAAGGTTTTAAAGTATTGAACCATGGCTCAAAGGCATCTCTTTGGTGAAGAAATAGAGGCAAGTTTAACTGTGAAGCAAGTTCAACCTGTTCTGAAAAAACTTTTAATTGTTGCTCCGGTTTTGAAAAATTACGGTTAAAATCTAAACCGCACTCTCCTATCGCTTTTACCTGTTCCTTTGCTGCTAAAGTGGTTAATTTTTCAAGGTAGTTTGTTGCTACATGATCTGCATCATGAGGGTGAACACCAGCGGTGCTGTATAACATGTTGGGGAATTTTCGCTCAAACTGATGGCACAATGAAAGTGCTTTAGTACTTTCATCTACATCAGTACCTGTGATCATTATCGTGTTAACTAGAGCCTGTTGCGCGCGAACAATAACATCCGCTCTGTCTTTATCAAAACGTTGATTAGTCAGATTTACCCCTATATCGATCAAGTTTGCTCCTTTCTCTCAATTCCATGCTGTTTACATAAAATTGTTCTTTATACGATTGATAATGCTTTTATTTTTTCCGTTTAACTCTTATTTGCCTGCTACTACTTTCATTACTAAGATAAATCGCTCCTAAGGCACCTTTTCTAATAGTGACTAAGTGCCCTACTTTTAACTTCAAACGATCAGAGCCAACTTGTTGCCATTTTTGACCATTATCTAGATTTATAACCCACTCACCACGCACAAGCTTCTTCAAAGATGAAACGGTTGCTGTAAACTCGGTTAATTCTCCTTTTGCAGCTTCTTCCTGCTCTTCTTTTGACAGAGTGACTTGTTCTTTAGCAAATTCAGCAACTTTTTGTTGATTAGTTTTTTCGACCGGTTGTAAACTCTCAGCGACTATAGCGGTGGAAACAGGCGCTACTTTATCCTCCAAATTTTCTGGCGCTTTAGCCATTAAAACAGACTTATCTATAGCCACAGAAGGTGGTGACAATGAAGCCGTTAGTTGATCAAAGCAAGATAACCTCTTTTCATTTTGTTCAATGCTGGCACATTTCAACAATTCGTCTGCTAAAGGTTGTACGGAAAGTGAACTGCTCTGCTCTGCACTAATTGCTATTCCTGACAAAACAGTAGAGAAACTAACTCCAATAGTAACTAGGCTGTTCATAAAATTATTTTTTTTACATTTGATTTTATACTTTATCATTTGACTTCGCTTATTCAGTTGCTTCTTCATTGTCATTATCTCGGGTATATAAAGACGATACCATAATACCAATTTCATACAAAATCAGCATCGGTATTGCCAACATAGTTTGAGAGATAATATCAGGCGGTGTTAATAGCATACCAATAACAAACGCACCAACAGCGACGTATGGTCTTTTTTGACGTAAATTATTTGGCGTTGTTACACCAGTCCAACACATCAAAATAATTGCGATTGGAATTTCAAAAGCTGCGCCAAAGGCAAAAAAAAGCTTTAATACAAAGTCTAAGTAACTGCTGATGTCTGTTGCTATTTCAACACCTTCAGGGGCAACTGATGAGAAAAAAGCAAACACTACTGGAAAAACTATGAAATAAGCGAAAGCAATTCCGCCATAAAATAATATCGTTGAACCAAGCATTAACGGAACAACAAGCCGTTTCTCATTACGATATAAACCTGGTGCAACAAAAGACCAAATTTGATACAAAATAAAGGGAACAGCAATAAATAAAGAAAGTACTAATGTTAATTTAAAAGGCGCGAAAAAAGGCGATGCAACGTCTGTTGCAATCATTCTTGAGCCTTCTGGCATGTTATCAAGCAGGGGTAGTGCTAAGTATTGATAGATATCCTGAGCAAAATAAACCAATGAACAAAAAACAATAAGTATCGATAAAACTGAGTGTAATAATCGTGTTCTTAATTCTAATAAGTGGGCAAAAAGCGTAGATGATTTAGCTGAAGAACTCATTATGTATTGTTATCACTTTTGGGGCTAGGATTGATTTCTTCAGTTGCAGATGAACTACTCGACTTGGCTAGCGTCTTCTCATGAATAGATGCTGTAGAAGAAATCATATCATCTATAGGGCTTGTGTCTATTTTTTTGAAAGGTTCGTTAACTGAAGCTGCAGCTTCCTTTAAAGACTTTACTGAAGCTTCTATTTCAGGGCTTAAATTACTCATATCGCCCTGTTCTGCTTTTTTTAAGTTTTCATGCAACTCATGAATTCTTAATTCTTCTGTTAATTCTGTTTTGACAGAGTCGCTTAATCTACGCGCGTTACCAATCCAGCCACGCACAGTTCGAATTGCAACGGGCAACCTCTCAGGGCCCAAGATAACCAGCCCCATAATACTAATAAGCGTTAATTCCCAAAAACCAATATCAAACATAATGAATGCCTAGCTATTTGCTTTTTTGGTTTCTTTTACTTTTTCAGCTGTATTTTCGCTGTTGTCTGCTAATGTTTCAGACGCTTTCTCTGCTGTATTTTCTTTTGCGTTATCATCGCTCATGGCACTTTTAAAGCCTTTAACCGCTGAGCCTAAATCACCACCCATGTTACGCAATTTTTTAGTGCCAAATAATAAAACAATAATCACTGCAATAATTAATAATTCCGTAATACCGAAACCACCCATAATAAAACTCCTCTTAAATAAGTCTAAGTATTATATACCTAAAATCACTTTAGAAACGAATAAAAATATTTTTCTGTTAAATGATTAAAAAAAGTGTATTAATACCAATTAAAACATTCGTTGGGCTAACTGTAAAAACAAAAAAACTGGCAAAAGCCAGTTTTTGTTCATTCATGGCAATAGTAAATTAAAGTACCATGGTGTTTTTCAGTTTACCTAGGGCATTTTTTTCTAATTGACGAACACGCTCAGCAGAAATTTGGTATTTATTTGCTAAGTCTTGTAATGTTGATTTTTCATCTGTTAACCAACGTGTTTTTATAATATCTTGACTACGTTCATCTAATGTAACTAATGCTGTTGATAAACGATTATTCGTATGAGATTCCCAGTTAGACTCTTCAACTTCTACCGCTAAATCTGATTGTTTATCTTCTAGATATAACGCAGGAGAAAAATTACCTGCACTCGCGTTATCATCTTCATCCGTTGACAGTTCAAAAGCTTGATCGTAACTACTCATACGATTTTCCATTTCGATAACATCTTTAGTGCTAACACCAAGCGTTTCTGCAACAGAATTTACTTCTTCTTTACTAAACCAACCTAAACGTTTTTTATTTTTACGTAGGTTGAAGAATAATTTACGTTGTGCTTTGGTTGTAGCAACTTTCACTATACGCCAATTACGTAAAACGAATTCATGTATCTCTGCTTTAATCCAGTGCACTGCAAATGAAACCAAACGAACACCTACTTCTGGATTGAAACGTTTTACAGCCTTCATCAACCCCACATTACCTTCTTGAACTAAATCGGCTTGGGGTAGTCCGTAGCCGGCATAACCTTTAGCTACATGGATAACAAAACGTAAATGCGACATGATCAGCTTTTGCGCGGCTTCTAAATCGTTTTCATTATAAAGGCGAGTAGCGAGATCGCGCTCTTCTTCTGCACTTAACATCGGAATACTATAAGCTGATTGTGTATAAGCTTCTATGCTGCCACTTGTCTGTGGCATTGCCATAAGCTGCATTGATTGATTCATAAAAACACCCCCATGTTCTCTAACCTTAACCACTAAGTTGATGATACTTTAACTTAATTTTTGTTCTGGAAAATAACGACTCTATTAATTTATGAAACTCTAACATATTTATCGAAAAATTGCGAGTTTCAAAGCAGACGTTTTTCGACACATTAGCGTAATAGGTAGATAAAAACAACATGATTTCGATGTTAATTTTTAATATATTGTAATCAAAGAATTCCATAGATGAGACAAAAGGGGAAGACAACTTAAAAGTTTTAAGCTGTCAGTTATAAGGTAAAAAAAACAGAGTTTGCTGCAAGGCAGCAGGGTTTGAATGCTTGAATGCTTAAAAGTGAGCACTTGTCTTTTGTATGAGTCAATTTTTGCCACGAAGGCTTTGGTCGTTGTAGGTGAAACTTCAGTCTGATAAGCGCAGCACAAAAAAACACACAAAGTCATATCAGTTTTGTATGGTTGAAACCTCACCTACAGTGTTTCAATGATGATTTGGTGCTCTCACTTGACCTTACCCAAGCATTTCTTAATTCGCGAAATCTGTGTAATTCGATGAGTTCTCTATTTTCTAGTCTCTAATTAGCTGTGGAATAGGTAGCTACCACCCAACACCGCAGAGGCATGACGGTGTTTCATCATTCCCTGCTTTGAAGCCCTATAGTTTCTCTCGCCTTTCAAGCTTTCACGCTTTTCAGCTTAACTTTTACTTCCTTTCTCTGAACTGATAGCTTGCGACTTAAAACTTTATCTTAATTGTTAATCTGCATTAGGCTCTATCTTTTTAATATGCTGACGAACTGAAATATAACTACCTAATAAACCTAAGCAAACAGCAAAGCTTATCAATGTTAAGGCTTCTGAAAACGGTAAAGATTGAAAACTAAAGTTACTTTGATATAAGTCAGTTAAATTCATTATCGCATAACCTAAATACTGCGCCAGCATTTCTACTACTAACCACGACAATAAACCACCAAAAATACCATACCAAACACCACAATATAAAAATGGTCTTTGAATAAAACTATCTGTTGCTCCCACTAGCTTCATAATGGCGATCGCTTCTTTTTGATTTAAAATAGCGAGACGTATGGTATTACCGACAATAAGTACAACTGATAAGCATAACAATAAGGCTACAGAAAAAACTACATCTTCAATTAAGGAAGCGATCGCGGCTAATCTTGTTAGCCACTCCAAATCAAGTTTCCCCTGATCCACTTCGCGCTCTTGCTTAAATTTAGTTAATAAAGCACTAACCGACTTTATTTGACTAGCCCGTTGAGTAGGCGTTACTAAAACAGTTGCAGGTAATGGGTTACTATTAAGGTATTCCAGTGCATCACCAAAACCTGAAATAATTTTAAACTCTTTCAACGCTTTATCAGCAGAAATATATGTTGCATCAGCTACTTCAGGGTAGAGACGGATTCTTTTTACAAAATTTTCAGCTGCTTGTTCAGAAGTCGACAATTTTAAAAAAAGTGTTATTTGCGAGGCACTATCCCATTGCTCACCAACTTGTTGAGCGTTTTTAACAAATAAATGAAGTGTCGCAGGAAGCGCTAAGCTTATTCCAAGTACAAAAACCGTCATCACTGAAGTAAACGGTGTTCGCCATAAATCCCCCAAGCTACCTATCGCTTGCTGTAAGTGTCTAATGGGGAGCGTTAATATACGCCTTAAAAAACTTGATCTCGCTTGCAACCCACTATTGTGTCTATTACTCACGATTTACCTCCAAAAAAGGCACTGCTTTTATTAATCACTTTTTCTGTATTTAGCCCCTCCATGATGCCATCATTGATCATGGTGCCTTCTTTTAACGTTAATGTCCGATATTTCATTCTGGCAATAAGGCCTAAGTCATGCGTTGCAATAAGTACTGTGACGCCAGCTGCATTAAACTCTTCAAATAAACGGATAATATCTAATGACAATTTTGGGTCTAAATTTCCGGTAGGCTCATCGGCCAATAGGATAGGAGGTTTACTGATGATGGCACGAGCGATACCAACACGTTGTTGTTCACCACCCGATAGCATATAAGGATAACAACGCATTTTAGCGCTTAAATGAACTTTGTCTAATGCCGTAACAACACGCTTACTTATTTCTTTATGGCTAACGCCTTCAATAATCAAAGGTAGCGCTACATTGTCAAAAATGGTCCTGTCTTTTAAAAGGTTGTGGCTTTGAAATATCATCCCAATACCACGTCTAACATATGGGATATCTTGATATTTGATATTTGCTAATTCATTGTGATTAACTTGAATACTACCTGAACTTGGTTTCTCCATCATCGAAATAAGTTTCAATAATGTACTTTTCCCTGCGCCAGAGTGACCTGTCAGAAAAGCCATTTCACCTTTTTCTAGCGAGAAATTAACTTGCTTAAGAGCTAAGAAGCCACCGGGATATGTTTTGTTTACATTGCTGAATTTGATCATGATATAAGTGTTATCTTTTTATTTTTATATTCAAATCAATGCGATGAGGTGCATTGATTTACTTCTTACGACACACTTTTATGGTAAGTGTTGAAAAATATTGTCATAACTATCAGTGTTAGACAAAAAACCTATTCAAACTTACCATATTTTTAAGTATTGTTACTAGGGTACCTATTCAGTAAAAAGCGCATCAATGAAATCACTACCATTAAATGGACGTAGATCATCAATACCTTCACCAACCCCTAAATATCGAATTGGGATGTTGTATTTATCGGCTATGGCAAAAACAATACCGCCTTTTGCCGTTCCATCAAGCTTTGTAATTGTTAACCCTGTTAAGCCAACGGCTTCAGTAAACAATTTAGTTTGGCTTAAAGCGTTCTGTCCGGTCCCTGCATCTAGTGTCAGCATTACTTCATGGGGTGCGTTAACATCGAGCTTTTTCATCACACGAACAACTTTCTTCAATTCTTCCATCAAATGCGCTTTATTTTGTAAGCGACCTGCTGTATCGGCAATAATGACATCAACATTACGCGCTTTAGCCGCACTTATTGCATCAAAAATAACAGAAGCGCTATCGGCACCAGTATGTTGTGCAATAACCGGGATATCATTTCTTTCTCCCCAAACTTGCAACTGTTCAACCGCAGCAGCTCTAAAAGTATCTCCTGCCGCTAACATGACAGACTTACCTTGCGCCTGAAACTGTTTCGCTAGCTTACCAATGGTTGTGGTTTTACCGACACCATTAACACCCACCATTAAAATAACGAAAGGACCATCTTCTTTATCAATATCTAGGGGTTGTTCAACCTCAGAAATAATACTATTTAATTCTGATTTGAGTAAACCATGAAGTGCTTCAGCATCTTTAAGGTCACTATGCTTAGCGGTTTTAATTAATGAATGTATTACTTTTGTCGTGGTTTCTACTCCTACATCAGCTAGCAGTAGATGTGTTTCAAGCTCTTCAAATAAATCATCATCGATTTTTTTACCTCGAAACAGGCTCACCAAGCCACCACCAATATTCTGGCGTGTTTTGCTTAAACCATCCCTTAAACGAGAGAAAAAACCTGCTTTAGCTGGCTCTGGCTCTGGCTCTGGCTCTGGCTCTGGCTCTGGCTCTGGCTCTGGCTCTGCAGTTTCAGTTTCAGGCATTTCAACGCAAGGAGTTTCTGCCTCCAACGGCTCCATTTTCTCATTGATTTCAGAGGACTTTGAGCTGTCTACGCTCATAGAATCTTGCTCAGTGTCCACCACTTTCTCTTCTGTTTTATCTGGGCCAAAACCTAACCAAGAAAACACGCCTTTTTTCTTCGACATAATAGTAATTACAGTATTAAATAAATTGGTATAGAATTAGCGTCATAGTAACACTTATGTCTCACTGAAATCAAAACTCGCTGACCTAAGCTTAGTTCATCGCTTAGTTATTTTAATTAACTAAACAATATAAGCAGCGGCTCAAGCTAATAGTTAGTGGAAATTAAAACGGATTAGTCGAATGCCAAAGCAAATAAAAAAGAACTTAAACAAACCTTCAAAGCCAGGCTCATTAGGAAGCGTTAGACTTATCAGTGGTAAGTATCGCGGTAGGAAATTGCCTGTGATATTAGCTAAAGGTTTAAGACCTACAACCGACAGAGTGAAAGAAACTGTATTTAGTTGGTTAATGCCCTATATGCATAATAGTCGTTGTTTAGATTGTTTTGCTGGCTCTGGTAGTTTGGGTTTCGAAGCTCTTTCTCGTGGCGCTAATGAAGTTACATTACTTGAACTAAACCGGCAAGCTGCTGAACAACTTAAGAAAAATAAAGCTCTGCTAAAAGCTGATAACTTAACAATACATCAGACTGACAGCTTAGAGTTTTTGCAGAATCCTATTACGTGTTTTGATATAGTATTTATCGACCCACCTTTTAACAAAGAGCTTGTTGACCAAGCTATTAGCCGCTTAAATGATGGCTGGCTAGCAGATAATGCCATTATATATATTGAAATGGAACAAAACGGTCAATTCAATATTCCTAAAAATTGGTCATTGCTGAAAGAAAAGACGGCAGGGCAAGTGGCTTACCGTTTGTTTGAAAAGAATAATGAAGAAGATTAATTAAAATATGAAATTACATTGTATCGATGGTTATGTACAAACCATACTACTCGCAGAATATCCAGATAAGCTAATGCTGCTCGATGGTTGCAGCAGGGCTGATGTTGACAATGTACTTCAATTTATTACACAAAACCTTTCTCGCCCGATTACCGATCTAAAATTAATTGTGGTTACTCACATGCATCCTGATCATGCTGGTGCTGCTCATACACTAAGCGATAGAACAGGAAGTAAAATAGCCACTGCCAATGTAGAAGGACAATGGTATGAGGGTTTTCGTGGTATGGCTATGCACTTTGTTGATATATTGCTGACGCATTGGGTTGCTAGCCGACTGAATAAAAAAAAGAGAAGGTTATGGTATTCGCGCAAGTTAAAAGCCGACTTTAAGCTAGGTCACAAACAATGTTTACCTTTTTTCCCTGAGTGGCGCGCACTTAACTGTAAAGGACATACAGACCGTGATATATCATTGCAACATATGCCCAGTAACCGCATTTATGTCGCTGATTTAATTGTTGCCGTAAAAGGTCGATTTATTTCGCCTTACCCTATTTTTTATCCTGAATGTTATAAAAAATCAGTCCAAGATATTGCCAGCTTAAAACCAAATAGTGTTATTTTAGCGCATGGGGGAGAAGTGCAATTAAGTGATAGAGAGTTTGAAGCTGTGATTAACCATGCACCAAACACACCTAAAACTTATCTGCGAAGCTTAAAAAAGGCATTACTAAAACGCACTTGCTTTAAATAAATTATTGTAATTATTATGATGTATATAGACTAACTCAGCTCGATACCTAAACTCGACATGCCTTCAGAAAGCACCATTTCTTTGGCAAGCTGACAAGAACGTTTATTCGTTGCTGCAAATTGAACAAAATCAAATAACTCTTGTTGCGTTGCCAATTCCCAAGCCATTAAAGGATGCTCAGATAAATCATCAAACTCTTCGCCCGATTCAGCCATGAGTAACTCAGTATAAGCACTTACTGAGTTAATCGATAAACGACTTACACTTTCGACTTCTTCAACAGTGCTATCTTTTGGCTTTGCCTGCAATAATTGCCACAATGACATAATAGCCATACAACAATCTAGCGCTGGAAATACCCCAAAAAAATCAAACTCTTCAGGATCAGGTGTCTCTACTTCCAGCTTTGTTAGCTGTGCTTCAGGATTAATTTTAGTATTTTGAGGGCTAGCAAGTTTTTGCCAAATAATATCCAGTTGGTTACGTAAAATGTTAACATCGCCAAACATAACGCTTTCGCTAAACAATTGATAATTAGGTAACATGCGTTCTAATAACGCTGCACAAAATACAGACTGTTGCCATTGGCTTAGTTTACTAAAATTTAGCTTCATTCTATTTATATCAATATATGTAAGTGAATTAGGTCGCCATCTGAGTGATTTGTTTTTGTGCGTATTCAAATTTCAAACGGTACTCTGTCATTTTTTGTTCTAACAAATTCACCTGTTCGGCAAGTTCATCTGACTCTGATGACTTTTTAGCTTTAAGCTCATTGTTCTCGTGTCTTAAGTTTTTAATTGTATCACGAACAAGCGTGTTTTCTTGTTCTTGCTTTTCTTTTGCCAAAGAGAAACGTTTTAAGACTGCCTCATGATCTTTTTCAAGTACTTGCAGTTTTTCACTTAAGGCTAAAGTGTTGCTTTCATGAAGCGCATTAATTTCTTGCTGTTTCTCAGCGAAATTCGCTTCACTTTTTTCTGTGACTGTAGTTAATTCAGCCACTTTACTTTTTAATGTTTCTTCTAAACTAAGGTGGTCTTTCAGTTGCTTCTGTTGAAGTTCGATTAACTGTTGCTGAGATATCTCTTTAAGTTTACTTTCTTCATTAGCACTTTGTTCTTGTTGCAGCTTCTCAATTAATTCTGCATATTTTTTTTCTGCTGCTTTCAAAGCTTCTGCAACAAGTTTGCTTTCATTTTCTCTAGCCTGTTTAGCTTGCGCCTCTGCTTCAGTAAGTTTTACTTTCAACTGGGTAATTTCAGACGTTTGTTGCTCAAGTACATTCGTATTAACTTCAAGAGCAGAAAGCCTTTTATTAGTGTCTTCTAAGGCTTTTAAAGTGTTTTTTTGCTGTAACTGTGCAAGCTTAAGCTTTTCAACTGCTTGTTTTTCAGATGTTTTTAGTGTATTTAAATGCTTATCTTTTTCACTCAAAGCACTCCTCGCATCATTTAATTGAGTAGATATTTTTTGAACGGCTAGCTTTTCTGAATCTTCTGAATTTCTCAATGATTTTTTTTGTGTATCTAGAGCTATAGCTGCTTTTTCTCTTTCTGTAGAGAGTTGCTCTTTGACTTTTTTCTCGGATACTTTTAGGTCGTTAAGAAGTTTGTCTTTCTCAAAAATACTTTTATTAGCTGCACTAAGTTGGTTCGTTAATTTATCAACATTTTGCATGAGCTCTTTGCTATTGTCGTCTTTACTATTTAGCAGCTCTGCTTGTAAATCTTCAAGACCATATTCAAGGGCTTCAATACTTTCTGCATGATTTATCTTTAGTTGAGTGATTTCTACCTGAAACTTCTGCTTTTGTTCTATATTAGCGTTTTTCTCATCTTCTAAAGCTAATTTTAAATCTGCAATTTCTTTTATAGACGCTGCTGGTATTTTTGCTTCTTGTTTGGCGTCATCTACCTTATCTGAACTATTTTCGATTTCAGACTCTACAAGGGTATTTGAAATTAATTTGGTGAGTTGATTATTTAGATCACTTTGAAATTGACTTGTCATTTTGTCAATAGCGCTTTCTAACTCTTTAGATACTATGTTTTTTATTGTCATTTTATTAGCTACTTCAAGGGTCTATTATTTTTAAATTAACATAATATGAATAATTTCGAAACTTACTTTTTCAACGCATTTTCATTTATCCCATAAAAAAAAGAGGCCTAACGGCCTCTTTTTAAGATATTTTATAATTGATTAAGCTGTCACTGCAGGTTCATTCGCAGCAGTTTGCCCTACTGGAGTCACTTGAATGCCAGCAACTTTAGTTCCTTCACTTAAATTGCGAAGTTGAACTAAACGATTAACTTGACCTAAAGAGCCTAACATAGCGTAAATCGGAACAAATAAACCACGCTTATGGAAGTCTAATACTTTCTCATCTGATAACGATTTTAATTTCTCTTCGTTTACCGTAAAAACACCAACAAGCTTTTTCTTTTCATCGTTTGCAAACGTAATGTTTAACTCAAGCTCTTGTAGTAAATCATTTTCAAGTAACTCTTTAGTAAAAGTTTCTGTCATTTTTTCACTTTCATAAAGACGACCTAAAGCATTTTCGACATTTACTAAAGCTTCTGTTTGCTTTCCTTCAGCATCAAATAAAGCAATATCTTTATCTTCACCAACGAACGGACTGTCAACATCAACACATGCTGTTAGTGTGTTTTCTCTTTCTGGATCTAATCCTAAAGAGAAAGGAATCATACCAATTGATTGAGGTACAGAAAGTGCACTCCATTGTTCATTTTTATAAAACAAGTTTTCACCCGCTTCTAGACCTAACATAGCAACGCTACGGTAACGCTCTGACTCAGGGTCTTTTACTAAAACGACAGGAAAGCTTGCTGATGCTTGAGCATATTCAGCTGCAGAAACCGGTACAATGTGCTGGTTAGCAACATGCGCTAAATCACGTTTGCTTGATAATTTTAAGTTTTGGTGCTGTTCTTTTCTAACAGGTTGAATGCTTGTCATTATGGTTCTCTTTAAATGCTTTTTAACATTTTTATCTTAATTTTATAAAAAGGTAATTTTTAAATACCGCTAGTATAAATTATGGAGACGTATCTTTTGTGTTTCAATGCTAAACTGAAAATATATTGACATTATCTTTACAAATTTGTGATAAATAACACTATGTATAGAATTTTATTGAGCTTTTTATTAATATTTTTTTTCGTAAATAATGCGGTTGCGGTACCTAAAATTAAGCTAATCCATAAAAGAGGTGCAGATAATCTTGCAAAAATACAAATTAAAAACGAATCTAACCGTAATGTTAAGTGTTATGTCTCAATAGATGGCCACAAAAAGCATTTTAAATTAGGTCCATTGAGAACCTCTAAAACTTATATGGCTACACACAAAAAATTTAATTCTAATCATTTTAGTGTGTCCTGTGATTATGCTTAGTTTTTACAATCTCCATCAAAAGGTAATTCAAAAGGACAATTATATTGCCCTAGCATATATTTAAATAGACTAATAAATTGCCCTGATCACTTAAATGATGCATTCACTTGTTTAGCATTATATCTTGTTATCCAAATCGCCCTATTTTGCACCGAAAAGATCCAAATAAAAAATATTGCGCACCATTTTAGTGCAAAGACTAATTTAAAATTAGTTGTAACCCAATAAATTCAATAACTTATTTTTGGCATGATATTCGCTAAAGAATAGGCACTAGTTTAATACCTACGCTAAAGACTGTTTAAAGCAGCTGATATTCAAAATAAATTATAACAATAGTTAACCCTAATGGAGACGACAATGTCACAAGAAGTATTCGATATAATTAAAGAGCATGATGTCAAATTTATTGACCTTCGTTTTACTGATTCAAAAGGTAAAGAGCAGCATGTATCTATCCCTCATCACCAAGTTGATGAAGATTTCTTTGAAGATGGTAAAATGTTTGATGGTTCTTCAATAGCTGGTTGGAAAGGTATTAATGAATCTGACATGGTTATGATGCCTGATGCATCTACCGCTGTTTTAGATCCGTTCACTGATGCAGTAACTTTAAACATTCGTTGTGATATTTTAGAGCCAAGCACTATGCAAGGTTACAGCCGTGACCCACGCTCAGTTGCTAACCGTGCTGAAGAGTACATGCGCAGTACAGGTATTGCTGATACAGTGTTAATTGGTCCAGAGCCTGAGTTCTTTGTATTTGATGATGTTCGTTTTCATACTGACATGAGCGGTTCTTTCTACAAAATTGATGATAAAGAAGCTGCTTGGAACTCAGGTACGGAATACGAAGAAGGTAACATGGGTCACCGTCCTGGTGTTAAAGGCGGATACTTCCCAACAGCGCCTGTTGATTCTTCACAAGATTTGCGTTCTGCAATGTGTTTGGTAATGGAAGATATGGGCTTAGTTGTTGAAGCACATCACCACGAAGTTGCTACGTGTGGACAAAACGAAATTGCTTGTCGTTTCAATACGATGGTTAAAAAGGCTGATGAAGTTCAAATTTATAAGTATGTAGTACATAATGTTGCACATGCATACGGTAAGACTGCTACCTTTATGCCTAAGCCACTTGTTGGTGATAACGGTACTGGTATGCATGTCCATCAATCATTAGCAAAAGATGGTGTTAACTTGTTCTCTGGTGACCAGTATGGTGGTTTATCTGAAACGGCTCTTTACTATGTTGGTGGTATTATTAAGCATGCTAAAGCGCTAAACGCTTTTACTAACGCTTCAACTAACTCATACAAGCGTCTTGTACCTGGTTTTGAAGCGCCGGTAATGCTTGCATACTCTGCACGTAACCGCTCTGCTTCAATTCGTATCCCTGTAGTTCCTACACCAAAAGCAACACGTATCGAAGTTCGTTTCCCTGATCCAACAGCTAACCCTTACCTAGCATTTTCTGCAATGTTAATGGCTGGCCTTGATGGAATCAAAAATAAGATTCACCCTGGTGATGCAATGGATAAAGATTTATACGACTTACCAGCAGAAGAAGCAGCAGCAATTCCACAAGTTGCCTCTTCATTCGAAGAAGCACTTGACGCATTAGAAGCAGATAAAGAGTTCCTAACAGCTGGTGGTGTTATGGATAACGACATGATTGCAGCATATATTGATCTTAAACGTGAAGAGATTGAACGCTTAAACTCTACAACACACCCTGTAGAATTTGATATGTACTACAGTGTATAATTCTATTACTAAAAAGTAGTTAAAATAAAAAGCTCACCTAGTGAGCTTTTTTTATGTCTGCCATTTACGCTATAATAATCGGTAATTAAGTAAGCTGAGAGCGGCTCAATAAATACTTCTCTAGAGCCATTACTTCTAACTTCTGAGTTAAATTCATTAACAATAGTCGAGCCATTGATACATGAATTTGCCTTGAATCAAGCAGAACTATCCAACCAGAACCAAGCGTCTTTATCTAAAGTAAGTAGCTTCATGAAGTTAAATTATCGCTTAAGCTAAGTCTGGGGTTAACTACTATTTCATACTCAATTCTCTCCTTAAAGGCTATGCTTATGGTTATATTTACTACTTGTTTAGTAATTTAAATTGTATATACTTTTATGTTGTACATACATATAACTTTTTTTCTTGTAAACGGACTATCAACGGAATAGGTTTTCTTAATGGCTAAATGCTTTCTTGCTACGCTTATAATGATTTTATTATCTTCATCAATATACGCACAGCAAACAAAAATATTCGTATGGCGCAATGTTCATGGAGAACTGGTGTTTTCTGACACCCCTAAGCCAGGGGCAAAAGAAGTTGATCATAAGCCTGAAAACGTTATTCAAGTCACTAAATCAATTGGTTCAACTCTATTAAACACAGACAAAGAAGTGGTTAGTGATGTATACGATATCCAAATAACATTACCCAAAAATAACGCCACTATCCGAGATAATACTGGCAGTGTATTTGTCAGTGGTAATGTTCAACCTGTCTTTAAAAGTGGGTTAAAGATTCAATTATTATTAGATAGTAAACCTTACGATAAACCTCAAAGCCACACCATGTTTTCTTTAAAAAATGTACACCGTGGTGAGCATCAGATTCAATTAAAACTTCTCAGCGAAAAGGGCAAGGTAATTGCATTATCTAAGCCGACGACCTTTTATATACACAGAGCAAGTATAAATTAGTTTATTGCTATGTAGCCCCTATACAAGCGTCAGTAAATATACCAACAAAAATATTAGTTCTTTGTAAATGTTGGTGTATGATAGCCATGCCCCATAATGGTGCACTCGTTTGCTAAGAGGTTTTATGTTGCACAATAGAAGTGAAATTAATCAAACAAAAACTCATTATCAGCAGTTACTTGCTCAACAGCTTGTTACCTCTATTTTGCTTCTCGATACTGAATTCAATATTGTTTATGCTAATCCATCAGCTGAAGCACTTTTAATTAAGAGCCTTCATGGTTTATATGGTACCTCCTTCGAGTTAATTTTTTCTGGTACTTCAATCAACAAGTCTCGCCTTGAAAAAGTTATTAGCACAGACCAACAATTCACAGATGCTGACATAGAGATTAAATTAACACCTAATTATCAATTCACTGCTGAGCTCACCGCTTCATCTGTATCTCTCGATGGTTTCACTCATATTCTTCTCGAATTTAAGCAAATAGATCATCAAAAAAAGATCAGCGCAGAAATATCTCAAAATACACAATCGATTGCAGCAAGAGATCTTATTAAAGGTTTAGCGCATGAAATCAAAAACCCTCTGGGCGGTTTGCGTGGTGCAGCTCAATTATTAAATAAAGAATTAAACGAAGATCAACAAGAATATACGCGAATGATTATACAACAATCTGATCGCCTTACAACGCTTGTTGACCGGTTACTCGGTCCAAATCAACTTCCTAAAATACAAAGCCATAATATCCATAGTGTTTTAGACAAAGTTTGCCAAGTCGCAAACTACTCACATGAAAACAAATTAAATTTGATTCGCGATTTTGATCCCTCCATTCCACCTATAGAGTGCGACGAAGATAAATTGCAACAGGCTGTACTAAATATCTTAAATAATGCCATCGTCGCTATTTCTGTTGATGACACTATTCGTATACAAACACGTGTCACAAGCAATGCTTTAATCAACGGTCAGCATATAAAATTGGCGCTTAGAATTAGCATTATTGATACCGGTCCAGGTATTCCTGTGAAAATACAAGACACATTATTTTTTCCAATGGTATCAGGAAGAAGCGATGGAACCGGTCTAGGTTTGTCTATTTCACAAACATTAATAAATCAGCATCAAGGAAAACTCTATTGCGACAGCAAACCGGGTCACACTGAATTCGTCATCCTGTTACCTTTTAAACAATAGCGCTGTGCAGTCGTGATAAAACGTTCAAAGCAAACAAATTACATAAACAATGAATTAGGTAGTCATCGAAAAGAGAGCAAAACAATGAATATAGAACAAGTTTGGATAGTAGATGATGATAACTCCATTAGATGGGTGTTAGACAAAGCGCTTGCAGGTGCAGGAATCACAACAGCTTCTTTTGATAATGCAGAGAACCTGCTTGTGGCTTTAGATCATAATCAACCTGAGGTTATTATTTCAGATATTCGAATGCCGAATATGGACGGAATGACATTACTTGATAAATTAAGTAAACAACACCCAGATATTCCTGTAATTATCATCACCGCTCACTCTGATTTAGACAGTGCTGTTAATGCTTATCAAGGTGGTGCATTTGAGTACTTACCTAAACCCTTTGATATCGATGAAGCGGTAAATCTAACTAAACGAGCACTTACACACTCACAAGAAAAACGTGCAGCCAATAAACAAGCTACTGATCAGTCATCCTCTTTACCAAATGGATTAATTGGTGAAGCCCCTGCAATGCAAGAAGTGTTTAGGGCCATCGGACGTTTATCTCGCTCGAGCATTAGTGTCTTGATCAACGGCGAATCAGGTACAGGTAAAGAACTTGTAGCTCATGCACTTCACAATCATAGTCCGAGAGCAAACGCCCCTTATATTCCTTTGAATATGGCTGCTATTCCAAAAGACTTAATTGAGTCCGAACTATTTGGGCATGAAAAAGGCGCGTTCACTGGTGCTAATTCTGTGCGCCATGGTCGCTTTGAACAAGCGCATGGGGGCACATTATTTTTAGATGAAATAGGCGATATGCCACTAGAGATACAAACCCGTTTATTACGCGTATTGTCTGATGGGCAATTTTATCGAGTAGGCGGCCATTCTCCCGTTAAAGTAGATGTTCGCATAATTGCAGCAACACATCAAAACCTAGAAGAGCAGGTAAAAGATGGCGATTTTCGTGAAGATTTATTCCATCGACTCAATGTCATAAGAATTAAAATACCGAGTTTGCGTGAGCGTCAGGAAGACATTGAGAAGCTTTGTAATCACTTTTTAACACAAGCGTCTGACGAACTTGCTGTAGAACCAAAAACACTGAGTGCTGAAGCCATAAGCTTCCTCAAACTATGCCAATGGCCAGGTAATGTCAGACAACTAGAAAATATTTGTCGTTTTATTACCGTAATGGCAAGTGGACAAGAAATTTTACTCGAAGACCTTCCGCCAGAGTTAACAGAGAGTGATAAAGTAGACTCTGCAGCAAACGCCAGTTGGCAAACTGCACTAAGTTCATGGGTTGATAATGCGCTTAGACAAGGAGAAACATCAATATTAGATCAAGCACAGCCAGAGTTTGAAAAAATTCTGTTAAATAGAGCGCTGCTGTATACCCAAGGCCATAAACAAGAAGCTGCAAAAAAACTAGGTTGGGGAAGGAATACCTTAACCAGAAAACTAAAAGAGTTAGATGTTCATTAGCTCTTTTTAAAATAATCTTATTAACCTGATGAACTAAGTTTAAGAGATAACTTAACTTATTTAAGTTTCTTGATTCAAGAAAAATTCGTAGGTCAATAGCTAACCTATTTCAATTAAATTTAACTTAGAAGCTAGGAAAAAACTACTAGAGAAGTATTTATTCAGCCTACCTCAGGTTATTTATTCGCTTGGAAAAGCTAATAGTTAGCCATAAACAACCTTCGCACAACCGTTTAAAAAACAAGCCAAAGAGATAAGACCAGTATTTTGCTGTTATATTCTGCGAAAAGCTTATAATGTGTCGTGATTTGAAATGAACAGGTGAACTTATTATTTTATAGTTCACAATCAAACAAAAGTGTGCAACTATTGAACACTAGATAATTTTAACAGCGGTTTTGCAACATATGCCTACAAAGTTTAACGTTTTATTACTAAATGGCCCTAATTTGAATATGCTAGGTAAAAGAGAACCTGGTATTTATGGTAGCCAAACATTAACTAGCCTTGTGACGCAACTTGAGCATGAAGCAAGTGCGCTTGATATTGAGTTAAACCATGTACAGTCAAATGCTGAACATGAACTTATTAATGCGATTCATCTCGCTATGGGTACTGTTGACTATATCATTATCAACCCGGCTGCATTTACACATACAAGTGTTGCACTACGAGATGCAATACTGGCTGTAAACATACCGTTTGTTGAAGTGCACTTATCCAATGTGCATTCAAGAGAGAAATTTAGACATCACTCTTACTTTTCAGATGTTGCCCAAGGGGTTATCTGTGGACTAGGTGTTAAAGGTTATTCTTATGCGCTTGATTTTGTTCAAAGTAAATTAACATCCTAGCAACTTATTGCAACGTTGTGTGATGTACGCGCAATGAAAATGGTTACTATCGCTAGACAGTAACCTTGACTCTACATAAATATAACTAAAAAGGTATTACAATGGATATTCGTAAAATAAAAAAACTAATTGAACTTGTTGAAGATTCAGGCATCAATGAATTAGAAATTTCAGAAGGTGAAGAATCAGTACGAATTTGTCGCGGCGCAGCAGGCGGTATCGCTCCTGTTGTACAAGCAGCGCCTGTTGCACCCATTACAGTAACAGCCGCACCTACAGCGTCTGCACCAGCAGCCCCTGCTGTTGCACCAGTATCTTCTGGTCATACGGTTCGTTCACCAATGGTTGGTACTTTCTACGCATCTGCTTCACCAGACTCTCCTGCTTTTGCAGAAGTTGGTCAACATGTTAATGCAGGTGATACGCTTTGTATCGTTGAAGCGATGAAGATGATGAACCAAATTGAAGCAGATAAGTCTGGTGTCATTAAAGAAATTCTAGCCCAAAATGAAGATGCTATTGAATTTGATCAACCGCTTTTCATCATTGAATAAGCCCGACTGCTCATAAAAGATAAAGGTTATTCCATGTTAGATAAAGTTGTTATCGCCAACCGTGGCGAAATTGCCTTAAGAATATTGCGTGCATGTAAAGAGTTAGGCATCAAAACTGTTGCTGTTCACTCTACCGCTGACAAGAACTTAAAGCATGTATTATTAGCAGATGAAACCATTTGTATTGGTAAAGCATCTGCACCTGAAAGTTACCTGAACATTCCTTCAATTATCACAGCTGCAGAAGTGACTAACGCAGTAGCTATTCACCCTGGATATGGTTTTTTGGCAGAGAATGCAGATTTTGCTGAGCAAGTAGAAAATTCAGGTTTTGCTTTTGTAGGCCCTACTGCTGAAAGTATTCGCATAATGGGTGACAAAGTTTCCGCAATCAAGGCAATGAAATCGGCTGGTGTGCCTTGTGTGCCAGGTTCAGATGGTCCATTGACTGACGATGATGAGTTAAATAAAGCGCATGCTAAACGTATTGGTTACCCTGTTATTATTAAGGCAGCTGGTGGTGGTGGTGGTCGCGGTATGCGAGTGGTAAGAAACGAGGAAGAGTTAATCGACTCTATCGCACTAACAAAGCGTGAAGCAGGTACTATCTTTAAAAATGACATGGTTTATATGGAGAAATTCCTTGAAAATCCACGTCATGTTGAAATTCAAATTATCGCCGACGGACAAGGTGCTGCTATCCACTTAGGTGAGCGTGATTGTTCAATGCAACGTCGTCATCAAAAAGTTGTTGAAGAAGCTCCTGCACCAGGTATTACACCTGAAATGCGCGCTAAAATTGGTGAACGTTGTTGTAATGCCTGTATTGAAATAAGTTATCGTGGCGCTGGTACTTTTGAGTTCTTATATGAAAATGGAGAGTTCTATTTCATTGAAATGAATACCCGTATTCAAGTTGAACATCCTGTTACTGAAATGATCACGGGTGTTGATTTAATTAAAGAACAATTACGTGTTGCTGCGGGACAACCATTATCATACACGCAAGAAGACATCAAAATTGCTGGACACTCAATTGAATGTCGTATTAATGCTGAAGACCCTCGCAGCTTTATTCCTTCACCGGGTAAAATTACACGTTTTCACCCTCCAGGTGGTTTAGGTGTCCGTTGGGATTCTCATATTTATGCTGACTATTCGGTACCGCCACATTATGATTCTATGATTGGTAAGCTAATTACTTGGGGCGATAATCGTGATGTTGCTATTGCAAGAATGCGTAATGCATTAAGCGAGCTTGTTATTGATGGTATTAAAACCAATATTACATTGCACCAAGATATTTTAGACGATCAAGGCTTTGTAAGTGGCGGAGCTAACATTCATTATTTAGAGCATAAACTTGCTGAACTTGAATAACTAAACGCATTCAATAAAGACAAAAAACCCAGAATTTTCTGGGTTTTTTATTTTATGCTTATACCAATTCCATTAAGTTTGTGATCTGGTTGTACGAAGGAAACATGAATCATGGCAAGGCGCTCAATTAAGTGATAGCTCAGCAATACCCGTTTCCTCTCTATCACGCCCTAACTTGTCGAAAGCAACATAAGATAAGATGATAAATTTATTCTGATTCTCTAAATGTCTCTGCCGTTAAATGATGACGATTCAGTAACTTATAAAACTCTGTTCTATTGCGCTTGGCAATTTTTGCAGCTTGACTAACATTACCTAAAGTTATAGTTAATATTTTAGATAGGTAATCTCTTTCAAATTTATCTTTAGCCAATTGAAATGATGGTAAATCGCTGCTTTCTTGACGTAACGCATTCTTGACTATGCTCGCACAAATAATAAGCTGTGAAGAAAGCGCAACACTTTGCTCTATTACATTTTGTAATTGACGAATATTACCCGGCCACGAAGCTGTAACAAGCACCTGCATAGCCTCTTTAGAAAAACCAAGCACTTCATTGAAGGCATTTTTATTACTTTGCTCTAAAAAGTGCTGCGCTAATAAAGGAATATCCTCCCTACGCTTATCTAAAGAGGGTAATTCAAGTTCTACTACATTCAGTCTATAATATAAGTCTTCACGAAAGGTTTTATCTACAATAGCTTGTTTTAAGTCTTTATGAGTTGCCGAAATAACCCTTGTGTCTACTTTTATCAACTTAGTGCTACCTACAGGACGCACTTCTTTCTCTTGTAAAACTCTTAACAGCTTAACTTGAAATGCTATAGGCATATCGCCAATTTCGTCCAAAAATAATGTGCCACCATGACTAGATTGAAATAATCCTTCATGGTTCTTTTCAGCACCTGTAAAAGCGCCTTTGACGTGACCAAATAATTCTGACTCTAATAATTGCTCTGGAATAGCAGCACAATTAATGGCTATAAAAGGTTTGTTTGCTCTTGGGCTTGCTGAGTGTATAGCTCGAGCCAAAAGCTCTTTACCCGTCCCACTTTGGCTGTGGATAAGTAAACTAAAATCGCTCTTTGCAACTTTCTGAGTTTGCTGAAGTAAAAACTCCATAACTTCACTTTTACTGATAATTTGACTACGCCAAACTTGCGCTGAAGTATGCTTATGACTAAGAGTTTCAGGCTGTAAGCTGATCGCTTGTTGCGTAATATTAAGTAAAGTTTGACTTTCAAAAGGCTTTGTTAAAAAACTAAAAACACCTTTTTTAGTAGCACTTATCGCATCAGGAATCGTGCCATGTGCAGTCATAATAATAACAGGGAGGTTTCTATTTTGCTGGCGAATTTGCTCAAAAAACGCCATACCATCCATACCTTCCATGTACAAATCGCTGAGCACGAGTTGTGGTTTAAATCGAGTTAAAAGACCCAAAGCCATTTTACCGCTATTCGCTGACTCAACTAGATACCCCGCTGCTCTTAAACGAATAGTTAAAAGGCGTAATAAACTAGGGTCGTCATCAACAATTAACACTTTGTTTTGGGTAGATGACTTCATAACTGCCACTTTGTTTTGGGTAGATGACTTCATAACTGCTTGTTGAAAAAGTTCTTTCACTTACCGATACCTTTGATTTTTATGGTTTTCTCTATTTTTCGTAACTATTCTATCTTCTCTAACAATTCTGCATTCTTGGCCTCGAGTGTTTTATCTCAGTTACGTTCACTGTATTTTCATGGAGTGACTCTTCCATAACTTTGTACTTTTCTATCAACTTAATATGTTGATTAAGTTGATCTTTAAGCAATTCGAAAAAGGCAATATTATGCTCACCTAGCTTTTTGAGTAACCATTATTACGATGCTTATTAAGTACTTTTTTCGCTGAGTAGACATTATAAATCGGTGAGGCTGCTAAGCTATAAAGTAAAGCAATATTCATCCGTGCATCTTGTTCGCCATTAAGTAAAACTTGTTTTTGTCGCTCTATTTCTTCTCTAAGGGCTTTTGCTGAAGATAAGTCTTTTTTAAATGCGAGTACCATCAAGAAAATTAAACCGATAGGTGACATTAAAGTAGAGAAAAAAAACTAGAACAGACACTAAAACTGGAGTTTCGGTTTTTCGTTTTGCCAAGTAAAACCCCACGACTGCAAAGACAATCGCTAGAATAAATATTGTTTGCTCAAGCAAAGTTGCATTTATGTTCATTGATATTCCTTATCATTGATATTCCTTATCATTGATTAGCGCATTAGATGTACTAGATGTACTAGATGTACTAGATGTACTAGATGTACTAGATGTACTAGAATATTTTGTGTTATTAGAGACTTACATTACCATAAAAATCAGAAAGAAATAAACCCTTATTATTAAGTTTTCACATGGGCATGGGGAACGCTAAATTTTCGTTTACAAGATATTCCATCTTGATCTCTTTGAATTTATCTTTGGCTCCATCCATCATCCTCATCCAACACAAATAGTTAGGAAGATATCTGTACCGACACCATTAAACCTTCGCATCCAGCCTCGTAAGCGGCTCATATAGCAAGCCATTTATATTTTGTATATGGATGACCACCGATTACACGCTCACTTTTACTTAAAATCGTGCGGTAGTGTTGTATGTTTTCTTCTTTGCCGTTTAAATCACTTACTTCGACGTCTGACTTTTCTGCTAATTGACAAGCGGAAGTGAGCAATACCAAACTTAACAATATACATGATCTAAACTTATAATTTTTATTACGATTGTTCACCGCCTGTTAAAGCGTAATGCGCATTGAGGTACCACTTGGTAAGGCTGTACTACTATGAACCTCTATTGAACCTTGAAGTCGAGTTAGTAACTCTTTAACAATTGTTAAGCCTAAACCACTACTTTTTACAATGCTATCTTTTTGATTATGGGCTTGATAAAAGGCGTTAAAAATCTTCTTATGTTCCGATTCTGGAATACCACAACCCTGATCACTGATCGTGAATAGAATACCATCAGTTATTTTAATACTCTTTAATACTATTTCACCATCCTCAGGTGAGTAATTAATCGCGTTTGAAAGTAAATTATCCAAAATAACCTCGAGTTGTTTTTTACTACTAAAGAGGTTACCGTCATGAAGATCACGTCTAATTTTTAAACCCTTACGGCTTATATCAAACTTCCTTTGCTCTATTGCACCATTTACAAGGTCTGCGAAATTTAACTTTTCATGTTGATGCAGACTTGTTGCGTCTAAAACAACGTTAAAATCCAACAAATCTTCTACCAAAGATTGTAATTTATTTGTACTTGATTTTAAAATACTTGTAATCTCACTCTGATCTTTATTCAAGACACCAACACAGTTGTCATGTAATAACTCAGATCCTCCTCTTATTATCGCCAACGGTGTTTTTAATTCATGAGAAATATGTCTTATAAAACTCGATTTTTGCAATTCTAATTCATATAATCGAGATCGCATCATATCCAGTGCATCGGCAACCTCAGAGATCTCATCAGATGCTTTAAATTTAATTTTACCTTCAAACCTACCTTTTTCTAGTCGTTGAATATGCCTTTTTAATTGCTGTAAAGGCGTCGTTATCAACATGACAAAAAATACAGCAACAACAAGGATTACAGGCACAATAAGAAGCATCCGTAACAAATTATTAGCCACGACCTCCGAAAAATATCTGATACTAGAAGCCTGAATACTAATAACCTGGTTCGTATGATCATTAATTTGGTTAGCTAACAAATCCAGTTTTTTAAAATCCTGCTGAAGGCTTTCTAAAGTGAGTTCTCCTATATTATTCCCATTAGATTCTTTTCTTAAAAGCTCATATGTTTCTTCAATTCCTAACGTTAGTTCTCGACTCATCTTACCTAAAAGGCTTTTTATAGGTAGTTTATTACTCTTTTTTAATAACGATAAAGCCTTTTCTTCTGCAACAAGAAACTTATCCAATAACGATCTGTCCTTCGAGACAAGATATTCATTCGCATATAGCCGCATCTCATTTAACGAACTTCTTAACTCTATATTTGTTTGAATAACTGTGGCTACATCAAATATTGCCGTAGTACCTTGATTAGAGAGTTGATTTATTTGACTAACACTATAAAACAAAGAGATAAGCAACGGCAGAATAACAGATGAGAAACCATAGATTGTTAATGCTTTTATCGATAATGCGCCTATTTTATCCAACCATAACTGAACCAATCTATTTAATTGATTTATTATTCCTTTCTTGATTTTAAATGGACTGAGTCTTAATATTTTATAATTCATTTGACGAAATTATTACGCTGTGATGCTTATCTTTTATTGAGTAACCTTTTTAAAGGATTTTTACCCAAATAACAATAGTGTCAACTTTTAGCAACACAACACATCAACTAAAATTTAAAGCGTTAACACTTGATAAATAAGGGAAAAACCACAACAACAGCTAAGAAAAACTCAATTTATTTTTTTGAATGTTTTCAGTGTCCCCACAGGGCAACAATAAATGAGTAACGGAAACCACTAATCAATAACAATCACTTTAAATACAGTAACTTAAAATATTGGTACGTATAATGCTATTATGTATATGACGTTAAATATTACTTTAATTTTTTTAATTAAGTGATAAGTATCGGAACAGTTAGTACTTTAGTATTTTCTTGAAACTCCCTTAAAATTCAAGCAACTATATAAGGTCACTAACTATGGTAAATAAGATTATGCTCCGACTACCCCAATTTCAGTCGGCTTAATTGAATAAGCCAAAACGCTTCGAGAGGCCTAGTTTTTTTGACTGTTGCTCAACACTCCCTTAAATGAGAGCAACCAGCGAGAAGCTAAATGGTGTACTCATCAAATGCCGGCTGTATCCTAATCTGCAGCCGGCTTTCTCTTTTACTCCTGCATTACCTAATAAGATCCATGCATCGTTACTTATTAAAGAAATAACGAAGTAGTTGCTGGTTTTAGCAAGTAGAAATGATCACATATTAAATGAGATTGATATAAGGTATTATGTGCGCTTTATGCTGATTGATTTAGAGTTAAACAATGACCTCCCCACTAAAAAAACCTATAGAACCTGCTGCTGATGACTGCTGTGGAGGCGGAGCATGTCATCCATGTGTTTGGGATAATTACTACAGTAAATTACAACAATGGCGTATACAACAAGCAAAACTCAAAGAAGCGCTTGAAATGGAAAATTTAAAGGCGAAGTAAAGTGAAGTTTTGAGCTGTCAGTTTGAGCTTGAACCTTCTCTTTCTGACAGCTGAAAGCTTCAAACTTTTCTTATTTTATCCTACACATCTAATGCTTCAATATTAACGATTTCTGAACGATTCAATGTTATTTTAAAGCGCTGTAAATTCTCTTCGGATTTACTTTTTTGCGATAAGATTAAATTGATTTGGTATCGCCTTTCTACACCTTGACTAGAAATCTTTTGCCCTTCAAGTGAATAGAGACGCCCAGCTCCTTTTTTAAGAAAACGGACAAACGGTGTCAAATTAAAAAAAAGTTGTTGCTGAATGTCATCATAACCTGGCAGAAACTCCTTAACGAGTACCTTATTATCACAGCGAAAGTGTAATAATCTCGCCGCTTGTTTGTTTTGATGACGACGGGTTTGAAACAACTGATTCACCCTCTTAGGGAGATCTTTTGCATTAAGATATTCTAACCACAATATTTGGCTTAAAATACGCTTTTTATTCACACTGTGACTAAATAAATGTTGCCACTTTGGTCTACCTTTTTGAATTTTTCGCCAAATAAGTCGCGTAATGTCTTCTTTAAAGGTTTCCCTGAGTCCATAAATCACCCCTAAAAAAGCGATAAGTGCTAGCGATATCTCAGTAAAGCTTGACCTGGCATTCAAAACCAATACCATCACAAAGCCCATAATAACGGCGGTAACAACCCCACGAACAAGCCGTTGTAAATTAACATTAATGTAGCGTGTTTCTCTCTTAAAAACGACACCGTATTCAATGAGTCTTTGCAGTAAGCGCATTTTATTAGTAATTCGATTGGGATCACTTAGGGTTACTGCGTTATTGTAGTCTTTCTCGATACGATAACTGTTTTCAGCGTTACACAGCTCTAGCAGTAGCTCTCTTTCTGCAACATACTCACTACTTTTTGGGCCTTTGGATAGTAACTTCAAAAATGACTGTTCAATATGCCAGCTAAGGTAATTATCAGCATTATCAAAAAAAGAACTTAATTTAGGGTCTGAAGGAGTATAACGTCGTAATCTCTTAGTGAGTTTATTCGTTTGCTCTGCGAGTTCTATAACAGCAGGATAAAATACTTCAGGTTCTTTCAATTTAAGTGTTTGCTTAATATCAGCATCTAAGGCTAATTTCATTTGATAAGAAAATAAATTTAAATTTAAACGATAATCTGTTTGCTCATCATTCTTTTTTTGAGGCTGATTATCTTCTTCTGCTGGGTTGGCCTTTTCTCCATCAAAGTTTTGGCTAATAAAGCGACTTCTAACGAGGGGTAGATGGATTTGATCTGAGTAATAGGCGCTATGACTTTTAATACTACTGTAAAAATAATCTTCTTCTCTTAGGGTACTCGGATTAATTCCCATCTCCTCTGGTAAAGAGAAGTAGAGATCTAACCTTTGTATTTCCTGAGGTAATAACTGATAGCTCAATTTAAAGGATAAGTTTTCGTCTTGCGATAAACTCACTTTTTTTAAAGCAATTTTTTTAGATACATGCTTACTCAATACTACTCACCTATTCTCTAAGGGCTGTTATAAAATTGAAACTGTATAGGGATACGTACGTCTATAAAAAATCCACTGCATGAA
>CAWVWK010000005.1:0-39406 GCA_963933725.1 uncultured Colwellia sp. | reverse complement strand
ATAGACAGCGATAAACTTATTGCTGTCTATGAGATTGAGTTAACCTATAAGGCTTAAAGCCTAACGCTTTATTGTAAACAGATTTAAATATTAACAATACGTCTAAAA
This sequence comes from uncultured Colwellia sp., assembly GCA_963933725.1. Taxonomy (GTDB): domain Bacteria; phylum Pseudomonadota; class Gammaproteobacteria; order Enterobacterales; family Alteromonadaceae; genus Colwellia. The sequence goes on along the minus strand of CAWVWK010000005.1, from coordinate 39,298 downwards.
CTGCATTTCAGGAACGTGTTCAGGTACAACTAACTCACCTGCCGTTAATTTTTGTATTTCTTCTACGCTAACACCAGGGGCGCGCTCTAAAAGATGGAATTTACCCTCTTTTATTTCTATAAAGGCAAGGTCGGTTAATACTTTTTTAATACAACCACTCCCTGTTAACGGTAAGCTACACTGAGGCAATAATTTTGACACACCGTGTTTTGAGGCGTGGGTCATGGTAACAATAATATTATCAGCGCCAGCTACTAAGTCCATTGCGCCCCCCATGCCTTTAATAAGTTTACCTGGGATCATATACGAAGCGATATTACCACTTACATCCACTTCAAAAGCGCCTAGCACCGTTAAATCGACATGACCGCCACGAATCATCGCAAAAGATTCAGCAGAATCAAAAATTGACGCGCCTTTAGCCATAGTCACCGTTTGCTTACCTGCGTTAATTAAATCGGCATCGATTTCTTCATCGGTAGGAAATTGTCCCATGCCTAACAAACCGTTTTCTGATTGCAGCATCACTTCAATATTCTCAGGAACGAAGTTCGCCACTAACGTTGGAATGCCTATGCCTAAGTTAACATAGTAACCATCTTGTAATTCTTGGGCGACGCGTTTTGCTATTTGATCTCTTGATAAAGCCATTACTTATCTCCCTTTATGTTACAGTTTTCATCAGCGGGACGGGTTGTGCGCTGCTCTATACGTTTTTCAAAAGAACCAAGAATAACACGATTTACATAAATACCCGGTGTGTGTATTTGATCAGGGTCAAGCTCACCCGGCTCTACAATTTCTTCTACTTCAACCACTGTAACTTTACCTGCGACTGCAACAAGCGGATTAAAATTACGCGCCGTTTTTCTAAACACTAAATTACCGTATTTATCGGCTTTCCACGCTTTTACAAGCGCAAAGTCTCCCGTTATCGCTTCTTCTAAAATATAACGTCGACCATTATATTCTCGCTCTTCTTTACCTTCACTTACCGGTGTACCAACACCTGTAGCTGTAAAGAAAGCAGGAATACCTGCTCCGCCAGCACGCATTTTTTCAGCTAATGTACCTTGTGGGGTTAATTCAACTTCGAGTTCACCTGACATCATTTGACGTTCAAATTCAGCATTTTCACCTACATACGAAGCTACAATTTTGCTAATTTGACGCTTAGGTAATAACAAACCAAGGCCAAAGTCATCGACACCACAGTTATTCGAGACAACCGTTAAGCCTTTTGTGCCTTTGAGTTGAACTTCTTTAATTAAGTTTTCTGCAATACCGCATAAGCCAAAGCCACCCGAGAGTATTGTCATATTATCTTCTAGACCCGCTAAGGCTTCTTCATAGCTTTGAACGACTTTATTAAATCCTGCCATTGCTGTTCCTTATTATTAATTGATAGATAAAGCATCTAACAATTGAAGACTTATGTAAAATTAATTAAACTTAACAATTGATAAGTATTTTTAATGAATGAGTATTTTTAATATATGAATATAACCATTAAACACATTAAAGCTTTTTTAACCGTCGTAGAACTAAAGAGCTTTGCTCAAGCAAGTGAAGCATTACATGTATCTCAACCAGCATTAAGTATCACCATTAAAAATTTAGAAGAGCTTGTTGGTGGAAAGCTCTTAACGAGAACGACGCGAACCATTTCATTAACGCCCGAGGCAAAACAGTTTTTACCTGTTGCCAAAAGGTTAATGAACGATTTTGATAATGCCTTTAATGATTTAGAAGCCCTTTTCACCCTTAAGCGAGGTAACCTAAGCTTTGCCGCAATGCCTTCATTTGCAAGTACACATTTACCCAGAAGTTTATCAAAATTTGTTAAATCCTACCCTGATATTAAGATAACCATTCATGATGTTATTGCAGAATCAGCTGTTGATATGGTTAGAAATGGTAAAGTAGAATTTGCTATAAGTTTCGAGCCTGGAAATATTGAAGGACTACATTTTGAAAGCTTATTTTTAGATAATCTTGTTGCTGCACTCCCTAAAGATCATCCATTATTAAGTTGCACTAGCAGAAAAATCAAGCCTACTAGCCCTGTTCCTACTTTCCGCTCTAACCACTTAACATGGCAACAGCTAAGCGAGCTACCCTTTTTAGCACTACAACGACCATCTAGTATCCGTTTATTGATGGACTCAACCCTTGCAGAGCACAATTTGTATTTAAATGTCATGGTTGAAAATAATCAATTAGCAACAGTTGTTCAAATGGTAGCAGACGGTTTAGGTGTAAGCGCAGTGCCCTCTTTATATACTCAACAAATGGATGCCATGAATCTTGAATACCGAACATTAAAATCACCAAGCATTAGTCGACGGGTTGGTATAATCACCCGAAAAAGAAGTGATTTATCGTTCGCTGCCAAGCAATTTATCGATGTACTTAAGGCGCATTATAGGCAAGTGGAGTAAGTTAAAAGCTGGGAGCTAGAAAGAGGGATGTTTTGCAATTGTATGAGCGAACTTTTTCGCGATTTTTTTTGTTATGAGCAAGGTCAAGAAAAAAGCCCGTTTTGGCCTTCTCAACGTATAGAGCTAAGCCCTTTCTTGAAATTACGCAGATTGCGCGAATTAAGAGCAAAACCTTTTTTTGAGGAGGTACGGGTAACACACTGTAAATTATTGTTTTACTCCGGCTCTTACCAAAAATGTCTCGTTTTTTGCTCTTCCCTAAAAGCTCAAGCTGTGTAAATCTGTGAAATTAGATGAGATCACTCGTTACTAATCAGCTTAGGAACAAAGCCGAGTTGAAATTGATTAAAATCATCAAACTTAGCAAGCAGCTTTTGATAACTTTTCGATTTACTCTTATCTAAAATCGCTTCAAGTTGACCTTGGTTTTCTATAAGCATTAAGGCATAACAACAAGCTTCTAAGCTCGATAGTGCATTTTTTTTTGCTACTTTTCTAATTTGATATCGACCTGCACTGGCAATAGACTCTGGCAAGGTAACCTGCGTTAAGGCTTGAAGCATCGGTGATAACATAAACATACGATATGCTTTCTTCCAAGTTCCATCTAAAACAATTAAACAAAGACTTTTTTTTCTGATTGATTCTGTTGCTTGAGTACGGGTTAAACTTGCAACCAAGTCAGGCTCGATAACCTTTGCTTGTTCACCTGGGTATAAAAGCAAGCAGTGATTATTTTCTAACAGCTCTTTTAAACGTCTACTTGCTGTAAATGCGTCAGCTGCTTGAGTATTTGCTTGTTCACTCTGTGCTATATTGCTTTTGGCATTATTGTTGGCTTTAGTTTTGTTTTCAGCTTTTTGTTCCAGAGAAATTTCACTAAAGTACTCCCCTATAATAACTTCACAGCGCGTTAGCGAGTTCTTTAATAGCGAAATCGTCCCTTTTGTTTGCTTTACTTCTTGTGGATGCTGTAGCACTATCACCTTAATGACATTTTCTACTTCGCTAGTAAAGGCGCATATACACGCTTTTTCAGGTCGTTGACATCGATTACAAAGCTTTCTAGACATAAGTTCGTTTCAGTTTAGTGCGTTTCTTATTTAAAATGCTATTAATAGATATTCTTAAAAGCGCATGATAAGTGATGCTTTGAAAAGTAACAATTATTAATTCAGCTATTTGGTAATTCAAAGACGATAATTCATTATGGGTTGTTCATGATAAAAATACAAAAATTGCCTATTCAGCCTAATCATTCGTTGATTGTTTGTCTTGTAGCTATTATGGCTACCCTTGCAATATTGTTTGATAATCAATTAAGCACTAGTTTAATTTACCAACGAGACTTAATTAGTAATGGTGAGTATTGGCGAGTATTCACTGGTCATTTTTTCCATACAAACGCCTATCATTATGCCTTAAACATGGGCGCTTTATTCATGTTATGGTTACTACATGGCCATTTTTATAGCTTAAAAAGTTACACCCTACTATTCTTATTTTCTTCCATCATTTGCAGTATAGGCCTTTATTACTTTGACCCTACTTTAATTAGATATGTTGGTTTATCTGGCGTGTTACATGGGATATTCGTTTTTGGTGCTTGTATGGATATTAAAGCTAAAGATAAAACAGGTTATCTTTTACTTTTAGGGTTGCTTGTAAAAGTTGCTCACGAGCAATTTTATGGTGCAAGCACTGATGTGATTGATTTAATTGATGCATCGGTTGCTATCAATGCGCATTTATGGGGAGCGGTTGGCGGTGCTATTTTTTCCATTGTCTATTTAGGGGTGACAAGTGAATTAATAGGCGGAAAAAAACGGTAAGATATTAACTTACCGTTTTTTAAAATTCACAAAATAACTATAACGTATTTTCGAACAGTTTATAAATTCTTCTGTATTCATCTAACCATGAACTAGGTTGAACAAAACCATGCGGTTCAACTGGGTATATCGCTGTTTCAAACTCTTGCTTTTCAAGTTCAATTAAGCGCTGAACAAGACGAACGGTATCTTCAAAAAACACGTTATCATCAACCATAGGAGCGTTAATTAATAATGGCTTCTGTAAACCTTCGGCAAAGTAAATTGGCGAACTACGCTCATAAGCAATAGGATCGTCTTCAGGTGTATTTAGAATATTCGAGGTATAGCCATGATTGTAATAAGCCCAATCTGACACTAAACGAATAGCAGAGCCTGATTGAAATAGATCTGGTGCTGTAAACATAGACATGAGTGTTAAGAAACCACCGTAAGAACCGCCATAAGTACCAATTCGGTCTTTATCAACATTGGCATTTTCGACAATCCAGTTAACCCCATCACGCATATCTTCTACTTCTACACTACCCATGTGGCGATATATGCTTGTTCTCCAATCTCTGCCATAACCTTTTGAAGCACGGTAGTCCATGTCAATAACCACATAGCCTTGTTGTACTAACATAGAATGGAACATAAACTCTCTAAAGTAACCAGACCACCCCATATGCGCATTTTGTAAATAGCCTGCGCCATGTGTAAACATGACCGCTTTATTCTTATCTGATTTAATATCATAGTTTTCAGGGAAATAAACACGGGAATAGATAGGATCTTCTTGATTGCTTGAAGGAATAGCAACGATAGTTGGTGCTGTCCAAGGAAGCGATAAGAACTCTTCTGATACGGTATAGGTTAAGCGCTTAGGTTGTTTAGCTTTAACTTTTGCACTTGACGGTATATCTACAACATAAAGCTCTGGAGGCATAGTTACAGTAGAGTGCTCAATTAATAGAGATGACTCATCAGGGCTCAATGCGTAATCGTTCATTCCGCCTAAATTAGTCAATGCCGTTAAGGTTTTATCTAGTGACACTTGATAAATTTCATAAATACCTGGATGCTTTTTATTGGCTTTAAATACAAAGCTTTCGTTGTCTTTCATCAAAGTAACATCACTTACTTCAAAGTTACCTGTGGTTAATTGAATCGCCTTACCATTTAATGGTTTGGTATAAAGGTGACCATAACCACTTTCTTCTGATAGATAAAACAACTGGTTTTCATTGTTATTATTTAACCAACCAAAAGCATTAAAATTCCAGTTAATCCAGGCATCATCATGAAGTTGATGTTGTGTCTTTAACGTATTGTTGTCAAAATTTACCGTGGTTAACCATCTATCTTTGTTGTCCCAAGCTTCTAACATGATAGCAACTTGGCTACCGTCATTGCTCCACTTAATCGGTTTGTACATTGCTAATAAATGAATGTTTCTAGGCTTTTTCTTTGAAACGTAGTCTTTACCTTGGCGCTTATAGTTTTCTTTTTTAACACTGGCTAGAACATCTTTATCAAAGTCTGGTAATGCATCATAGCTTAATGCTGACTTAGTGCCCGTTGTTAGGTCTACTAAATATAACTCTTCAGAATATTTACGGTTGTCTGCAACACGTGCACGTACTTTGACCGACTCTATAACGCCATCTTTACTAACATAATTAGGCATAATATCGGTTGCACTACGGGTAGGCTTATCCTTAGCAAGACTTACGATTAGCTTGTCTGCGTTAGGTGATAAACTTGCATGACGAATTGTTTTACCTTTACCGAAATAGACATTTCGATTAACAACAGTCGCGTTTTCTTCTAATAACTGTTCACGGGTTGTCTGGGCGTCTTGACGATTTTTATGCTGTAACGCTATATAATCAATTAACTTATGCTGCTCTTTAGCTAAGTAACTACTGGGATCAGTAACGCCTTTAGGAGCAGGAGTTAAATTTAGTTTAACTAACTCGATACTATGCCCTGTTTTGATTTCATAACGATAAAAAGTATTACCCGATCGGTAAGCTATATCGCCATTACTTAAGAACATTTCACTTTTTTTAGCATTAGAGGTAAAAGTAAGCTGTTTTACGCTAACTTCTTTTTTATCTTTGACTTTATCAAAAGTTTTTAAGAAAATATTACCTTTAAAGATATAAACTTTTTTATCACCAGCTTGGTTAAATACGCCTCTTTTGTCTGCAGCTTTGTGTAAATCAGCTAATGCCACTTTGTTTCCTTTGGCATCACCAGAAATGCTTTGTACAAATAAATCATTCACCCGACTACCTGCTTGCTTTTGCTGGTAATAGAATTGATTGCTGCTATCACCCCAGTACCAACTATGGGGTGATCGGCCAAACCAATCTGGATCAGACATAATTTTAGTTAGTTTGATTTCTTTATCACTTTGGCTTAATTTTGCTTTATCAACGGTTAATGCCTCTTCTGACTCAATTAACGCAGCACGATTAACCGTTTGAGAGGCTTGATTTGAATTGTGACTAACAGAACTTTTTGGTTCATTTGTAGGTGTGCTTGTACAAGCAACTAAGGAAACCCCTAGTGCAAAGGCAATCAAATTAAATTTCATAAAATAATTTCTTTTTGGTTGATGGTTGTTAATTTATACTGGTTTGAATTTGGTTAAAATAAAAATAGACCAAGTATAGTTATTGTTCTATTAGGATGTTAAGACATTATGCATTGTTATTGCGGTTCACAAAAACTCTTTTCTCACTGCTGCCAACCTTATATAACGGGCGATAAAAAAGCTGAATCTGCACACGTATTAATGCGCTCTCGTTTTAGTGCTTACGCAAGTAAAATCGGCTCATACCTTTATGCGACTTATGCTAAAGAAAGCCAGGTATTGCAAACTGAAACGGAGATTCAACAGTGGGCCGAAGATTGTGAATGGATTGCGCTTGTTATTCACTACTTCGATGAGAATACTGTCGATTTTTCAGCATACTATATTCATAATAATCGATTATGCCATTTAAGAGAAGTTTCACGTTTTGCATTAGAAACAAAAGAAGCACCGTCCTTAGAGGCTCACAATACTCTTGATATCGAACAATGGGTATACTTAGATGGCAACATTACTGAGCATGAAGAATTAAAAGCGATAAAACGCAACGAAACCTGCCCTTGTAATCAATTTAAAACACGATGGAAAACTAAAGCAAATAAAAAGTACAAACAGTGTTGTGGTAAATAAAAATGATAAATATTTCATTTAACTTAATTGTTACTCGCTTTTATTGTCTCTTTTTAACATTTTAAAAATACTGAAAGACCATTAAATACGTTGCTTCTGTATAGCTTTCAGCCAATTAATAGCCTCTATTCGCTTCGATTTATTCAATACTGGCAACACATCATTTCTTTTGTATTGACCTGACTTGGGCTCTGATTCTTTTATATATGCCTCTTGTGCTTCTTCTATTAGACGCTTATGTTTTGTTTGACAAACTAAAGATGTATTCGATAAAACATCATGACAAATAAACTGCTTGTTGTTTCTAAAGGCTAGTGGTTTAGGTGATAGAGTATTTTTCAAACGCACGGTATCCATATAGCCTTCTCTGACAAGACTTGCTTGATTAAACGATGCTATTTGAGAGAAAGCGCCTAACCCTAATGGTTGAGATTCTCCAAGCTCAAAAAAAGCCCTTAAGCTTTTATTGTTATTTTCTTTTTCTTCTGAATGCTGTTTTTCGGGTAAAGAAAACTGACTAAACTCCCTTACATCGTCGCTTAACATAGCCAACATCAAGCTGAAATCTGCTCTTCGTGATGCATGAACGCTATCACAGAGTTTATTTTTAAGTTGTAGCTCTTCTAATAATAAATCGTTTAATGGTTTTGACACTTGCTGTGAAAGTGACGTATTAAGTTTCTTAGCATTTTCAACATCGCTAATAGGTGTTAGGGATTGCTCTATAACAGATGTAAAAAATTCAAAATTTTTTGTAGATAGCATAAGAAAACATTTCTAATAGTTAACCTAATAATGTTATCGGTTGCTATCTACATTACTTTAACTTTATCGATTTAGTTTTATGGTCTTATTGATGCTCTTTTTGCTTTAGTGGCCAATATAGTTTGAATTTAGCGCCCCCTAAGTCACTATCACTTAAGCTCGTGCTGCCTTGGTGCCATTCTAAAATACGAGCTACAATGGCTAAGCCCAAACCAAAACCTCCTGTCTCTCTATTACGAGACTGATCTCCTCTTGAGAATGCATCGAAAATAACTTCTTTGAAATGTTCACTCACCCCTTCTCCATTATCTTCAACACAAATACAGCAATAAGGAGTGTTCTTAATCAAGATTTCTGACACCGTTATTCGCACTTTATCATTGCCATATTTAATGGCGTTACTGATTAAGTTACTTAATGCTCTATCAATAAAATGCCTATCGCATGTCACTTCAAGAGATGGCGCATTATTGATAAACTCAATTTGATGATTAAAAGCTTGATGGCTTTCGATTTGATAAGCGACTAAATCTTTTACGCTGTGCTTTTCCCATAACAAATCTGGCTTTTCACTTTCAAATGACGCATACAAAAGCATTTCATTAATCAATGCTTCAAGCTCAAGTACATCATTTTTAATTTGTTGCTGATACTTCTCTCGCTTCTCTTCATCTTTAACAGAAGACAACATTTGTAAAGCAAATTTACTTCGCGCTAAAGGCGTTCTTAATTCATGAGAAACGGCATTGGTTAGCTCTTTTTGCGCATCAATCAAGTCCTTTATTTTGGTAGACATCATATTAAACGACATCATCAAAGGCTGAATCATACTAGACTTTGCTTCGCCAACTTTAGTTGAAAACTTACCATTACCAAAAGATTTAGTCGCCTTTTGAAGCTGATCTAAGTCACGAGACATAGGCCATAACCAGATTAAAATAATAACCCCAAATACCCCATAAATAACAATACGGTAAATAGACTTTATTTTAGGGCGAGTTGGGGTTTCAACAGGTCCCAAATGTATGACTTTATCACTGCTAGGAATAAAATAATGAAGCTCTACAACATCATCAAGATAATAGATATGAACATCGCTTTGTTTTAGTTGATAGTGGTCTGCTTTAACTAGCTTCTCTAATTCAGATAGGCTCGTTAAGGTGAGTGTTAATTGGTAGCGATTTGCGGTTTTTTCAATGATTTCTTGCCATTCCTCTTCAGGCTTATCACTGACGTAATCACCTACGGCCATGAGCATGGTTTTATAACCTGTATATGACTCGATATCCTGTTTTATATACTTTGTCCAAACGTTATCAAGTAACCATGAAAAAATAATAAAGGTGGCTATGATCAAAAAATACAGGCTAAAAAAAGACTTCCCTGACGAACTTAAACGAAGCTGAACTGAACGCAATTTATTAAGAATTAAAATCATTATTTATTAAATCTTAGACTATTCGTCCCAAGCATCCTCTACAAATAAATAACCTTGTCCCCAAATCGTTTTAATTCTAAAAGGCGTGACACTGTCGTCTTGTAATTTTTTACGTAAACGAGAAACTCGAACATCTACACTTCTATCTAGGCCATCATAGTCGCGCCCAACAACCGCTTTATAGATATAGTCTCTGTTTTGTACTTCACCGGGTTTACTTGCAAGTAACCATAATAAATCAAATTCTTGGCTAGTTAGCTCAATAGACTCACCGTGTAATGTTACTTTTCTTGATGCTCTGCTTACCGATAAACCGCCACAAGTTACTTCGCCGCTTTCTTGTTTTTGATTCGGTAATTCGCCTCTTCTTAATAAAGCATTAACTCGTGCTAATAAAACTCTTGGCTCTACCGGTTTGATAACATAATCGTCTGCACCAATTTCAAGACCAAGTACTTGGTCAAAATCTGTACCTTTTGCGGTAAGCATTAAAATAGCACCATTAAAATCAGGACGTAGCTCTTTACATACAGTAAAACCATCTTTGCCTGGTAACATAAGATCTAAAACAATTAAGTCTGGTTTAAACAATTCAACACGTTTTGCGACCGTATCACCACGATATTCCTGCTTTACGTGAAAACCTTCATTAGTTAAGAAGTCTGTCACTAAGTCTGATAGTTGTTTATCGTCCTCTACAACCAGTATTTTTTTTATTGAATCTATCATTTATAATCCTTTGAACAAGTTCATTTAAGCGAAGGTTGAAATAAGCTTAAACAAGTTACTCTTTAATAACAAGATACTGAACCAACTGTTACGCTCTATTTACAATTGATTACAAAAATAAAGCTTGCGAGTCTTGATAGAAACAAGCAAGATCATTCTATCAAAGATTAAATTTACCGAGAAATCATCCATGAAAATCATTAGCTTTAACATTAATGGCTTAAGAGCCAGACTCCACCAATTACAAGCCATAATAGATAAACACCAACCTGATGTGATTGGCCTACAAGAAATAAAAGTACATGACGAAGCCTTCCCTTTAGAAGCTGTCGAAGCAATGGGCTATCATGTTTATTTTCACGGACAAAAAGCACACTATGGTGTTGCAATGCTTTGCAAAAAAGAAGCTGTTAGCGTTCAAAAAGGCTTCCCTACTGACAATGATGAAGCGCAGCGACGCATGATCATGGTTGAAACAACGAATAAACAAGGCGAGAAAGTAACCGTTCTGAATGGTTATTTCCCGCAAGGTGATAACATCAGTCACGAAACAAAATACCCTTACAAACGTCAGTTTTATAATGACTTAATGGGTTATTTAAATACACATCACGAGCCAAGTGAAAACATTGTTGTAATGGGTGATATCAATATTTCACCGCAAGATTTAGACATTGGTATCGGTGAAGTTAATCGTAAGCGCTGGTTAAAAACAGGAAAGTGTTCTTTCCAGCCTGAAGAGCGTGAATGGTTAAAAACTTTAATGGATTGGGGATTTATTGACACTTTCCGCAAACTTCATCCAACCAGAGAAGAGCGTTACTCTTGGTTTGACTATCGTTCACGCGGTTTTGATGACAACCGTGGTTTAAGAATTGATGTGGTACTGGCTACAAAAGAGATGAGCGAAAAGTGTATAGAGTCTGATGTTGATTACGAGTTAAGGGGTATTGAAAAACCTTCTGATCATGCGCCAATTTGGTCTACCTTCTCAGCGTAATAAAACCTTTAAGAGGGTAATTAAATGTAATAATAAACTTACCTTCTTTTTTTTGACTACTATTAACATCAGACCTAGCACTTAAAAAATATCTAAAAATATTATGACATTTGCCTCTTATCAAAACCAAGACTATGCCCCCAAGTATATCTGCCCTCTTTGTCACAAAGCACTTAAACTCATTGAAAAAACCTTTAAATGCGAAAATAACCATAGTTTTGATAAAGCTAAACAGGGTTACGTTAACTTATTGCCTGTTCAGTATAAGCACTCAAAAGCACCTGGCGATAACAAAGCGATGGTAGAAGCAAGACGTGCGTTCTTAGATAAAGGTTTCTATCAACTACTTGTTGATAAAATGCGAGAGTTGCATGCAAAATACGATATAACGGGTTCAAACTTGCTAGATGCAGGCTGTGGTGAAGGGTTTTATACTCACCAGCATAAAGTTCAAGGAGGAAATGAAGAAAACTCTAATACAGTTTATGGTGTTGATATAGCAAAAGAAGCAATAAAGATCGCGGCAAAGCGCTATAAAAATTGCCACTTTAGTGTCGGCACTTTATCAAAACTTAGTTTTGAAAGTAATTTCTTTTCTTGGGTAACCTCTGTTTATGCGCCCATTCTTGAAGAAGAGTTCACCAGAGTTTTAAAAGATAAAGGCTACTTACTCACAGTAACACCAGCTGAAAATCACCTCTTTGAATTAAAATCTTTAATTTATACTCAAGCTAATACACATGATACTTCTAACCCGATGGTAAAGAATTTGACCTTGGTTGAAGAGCATCGCCTAACCTATCCTATGCACTTTGAACAAAGCGAAGATGTATTAAGTTTACTGGCCATGACTCCTTTTGCCTTTAAAGCCGGAAATGACGTTTTAGAAAAAATAAAGTCGATTGATAAGTTTTCTTGCCAAGCTGACTTTATACTAAGGCTTTATCAAAAACGGAGTATGTAAATACGAAAAGTATAGGTAATCGAATTACTTTTTTGCAGCTAAAAAGGTCAATTGAAGTAGCTGAGCTAAATCAATATATCGTGGTTTATGAGTGGCTAATTTACTTACGACGGGATCAATGCTTTGTCCATTATTAGCCGATTTCATTTTTTCTATTCCCTCTCTATACCAACTTGCTAAAGAGGGCGGTAAAAACTTATCCGCTTTAACACCAACAATAACAAGCGCTTGGATAGGGAGACTACCAATAAAAACACCGTAAAACAATGCCTGACCTAAAGCCGATAAGATATTGTCTGTAGATAATGTATCAAACCCGATACCGGCATAAAGCCCTGAAGAGAAATAGAACTGCATCATAAAAGTAAATAGCGCCAATGCAGGAAAGTACTTACAAATAAACCGGGCACTTTGAACCACTTTGTAATCGGCAAAGTACATAGTTAGTTCTTTTTTTTCTGGCCATAACGACAAATATCGCTGGCCTAATTTAATAATTTCAATCGTGGTCATAACCATAAATTATAGCAGTTTATAACTTAAACGTGGTGAGTTTATTTAAGATCATATTTTTATTTGATTTTACTACTATAATAGAGCCATACATTTTAAGTAAACTATTAACTTCATTCTAAATTTTAAGTGAAATATTATGACAAATACCTCGTTCGCTATGGTTAGCGAAGAAAGCAATGCTATTTTAGTCATTAACTGTGGCAGTTCTTCGGTAAAATTTTCTTTGATAAAGCCAGAGTCCGGAGAGAGCTTTTTATCAGGGCTTGCTCAAAGGCTTAATACTGAAGAAGCTTCGATTAAAATAAAATATACCATGGAAAATAAAGAGGAAACGTTTAATCAATCACTTAAATTTCCTTACGATCATATAAAGTCACTTGAAGCCTTGGTTGAAAAATTAAAAGAGTTATCGCTAGATAAAGGAATAACGGCAATTGGCCATCGTATCGTTCATGGTGGTGATCTTTATTCTGAACCAACACTTATAAATGATAAAGTGAAAAAGGCCATTCAATCCTTAGCAAAGCTTGCACCGCTTCATAACCCAGCCAACCTTACAGGTATAGATGCTTGCCAGGCTGCATTTGAAGGTTTACCACAAGTCGCTGTTTTTGATACAGCATTTCATCAAACAATGCCTAGTAAAGCTTTTCTTTACGGTATACCAAAAAACCTCTTTGAAGACCATGGTATCAGGCGTTACGGATTCCATGGTACAAGCCACTACTTTGTTGCTAATCAAGCAGCCAAATACTTAAATAAACCGTTAAATGAATGCAATGTAATCACTGCTCATTTAGGCAATGGTTGTAGTATCGCAGCGATAGAAAATGGGAAAAGTGTTGATACAAGCATGGGCATGACTCCTTTAGAAGGCGTAATGATGGGAACAAGAAGCGGTGATATTGACGCCGGTGTTATTTTCCATCTTGCTAATCAATTGAACTATAGCGTGACAGAGATTGAAAAGACTCTGATAAAAGAAAGTGGCTTACTTGGAATTTCGGCTATTAGTAATGATTGCAGGGCTTTAGAGGAAGCTATGGAGTCACCAGAAAACCCTCATCAAGAACAAGCGAAACTTGCCTTAAATATTTTTTGCTACAAAATTGCCAAGTATATTGCTTCATACAGTGTTTGCTTTAACCGTTTAGATGCATTGGTATTTACAGGTGGAATTGGTGAGAACTCCCCATGGGTAAGACAAAACATCATTAAACAGCTTGCATTATTAAACTTTCATTTAGTATCTGAAGAAAATGAACGACTATTTGCAGGAGCTTGTGGCAACATAACCACTGAAAGTTCTAGGCCTTGTTTTGTTATAACCACAAATGAAGAATGGGTTATAGCAGAACAAACGCAACAGTTATTGTCAAATAATTAGTCCATTGTTAGTCAGATAAAATGGAGCCAATAAATGCGGCTAAATTACATTTAACTTAATTAAGCCAAGATAAAACTACTTAAAAAGTCAACTAAGGTTGTTTTCTATTATGTCAAATAAAATTATGCTCATACCTGTAGGTTATAATGTAGGTCTTACTAGCGTTTCTTTAGGGCTTTTGCATGCCTTTGAGCAGACAGGGATTGCTGTAGGGCACTTTAAACCTATAAGCCAACCATCACAGAATATAATCCATAAAAAAGGTCAGCCTATAGAAAGTATTAGTCTTTCTCAAAACAGCAAATCAATTTCTTTAAGTTATTTTGAAGAGAAGATGGCAAATGATGGTCATGATGAAGTACTAGAAGAAGTTGTAGAAAACTTCAATGTGTTTGAGGCTGACCAACAAATCATTATCATAGAGGGGCTATCACCTACTACGAGACACCCTTATGCAAGTAGAATAAACTTTGCTGTCGCTAAGGCTTTAAGCGCTGATATTGTATTTGTTGCCAGTCCCAACGGCGATTCTTGCGAAGAATTTAACGATAGGATAAAAGTATCCTCTGGTATTTATGGTGGTATAAAAAACAAGCAAGTCATTGGTTGTATTATTAACAAAGTAAATGCCCCTGATCAAGACGAAGTCGGTTTTTTCCCAAGAGAAGAAACTTTAGAAGAGCCAGAAGATATAACGCCATGGAAGAACCTCCCTATATTTAAAGACCCTAGCTTTAACTTACTTGCCATTATCCCATGGGATATTGACCTACTCGCCCCTAGAATGAAAGATATTTGCCATTACCTATCGGCTAAAGTGATTAATGCAGGAGAAATGGAACATAGGCGCTTTAGAAGTGTTGCCTTTTGTGCTAGAAGCGTAGGGAACTTAATGGGTTATCTAGTACCCGGCAGATTAATCATTACTCCTGGCGATAGAACTGACATTATCATTGCAACCTGTTTATCTGCTTTAAATGGTACTAAGCTTGGTGGCTTAATTCTGACAAATGGCTTTGAACCTTCTGAAAAAATTTGGGCGTTATGCCAACAAGCACTTGATGCAGGATTAACAGTACTTTCTGTACCATGGGATACATGGCAAACATCTCGACACGTTATAAATTTTCATCCAGAGATCCCTAAAGACGATGTTCAGCGTCTAGAAAAAATCAAACAACAAGTTGCTGACAGCTTTGATAATAAATGGATTAACGGCGTAGCCTCAAATGTAAATAATCATGAAAACGATAATTACCTATTATCTCCTCCTGCCTTCCGCCATAAAATTACACGCCTTGCTCAAAGTGCAAACAAATTAATTATCCTTCCTGAGGGAACTGACATTAGAACCATAAAAGCAGCAGCCATTTGCTGTGAGAGAAAAATAGCACGATGCCAGCTTTTAGGTGATAAAGAAGAAATTCTTCGTATCGCAGACCAACAAGGTATTAATTTGCCTGATAATTTATTAATTACAGACCCTGATGTGGTCAGGGAAAACTATATTGAACCTTTAGTAGAGTTAAGAAAAAATAAGGGGTTAACAGCTGTTGTAGCACGAGAAAACCTACAAGATAATGTTGTTCTGGCTACTATGATGTTGAAACTCAATCAAGTTGATGGCTTAGTCTCTGGCGCTGTAAATACAACAGCCAATACAATAAGACCTGCATTACAGTTTATAAAAACGGCACCTGACAGCTCTCTAGTCTCTTCAATATTTTTCATGCTCTTACCTGAGCAAGTACTTATTTATGGCGATTGTGCAATAAACCCAGAGCCAACTGCTGAACAACTCGCGGACATTGCAATACAATCAGCCGATTCTGCAACCTCATTTGGCATTCCTCCTAGAGTTGCCATGATAAGTTATAGTACGGGGAGCTCTGGAAAAGGTGAAGACGTAGAAAAAGTAGCTAAAGCGACAGAGTTAGCTAAAGCTAAACGGCCAGATCTTATCATAGACGGCCCATTGCAATACGATGCAGCTATTATGGAAAATGTAGCTTTACAAAAAGCCCCTCAAAGCCCAGTCGCAGGTAAAGCAACCGTTTTTATATTTCCTGATCTTAATACCGGCAACACTACGTATAAAGCAGTACAACGTTCTGCAGACTTAGTTAGTATAGGTCCTATGCTCCAAGGTTTGAACAAGCCTGTAAACGATTTATCTCGTGGAGCTTTGGTAGATGACATTGTATACACAATAGCTTTAACTGCTATTCAAGCTAAGTAATTAATTTTTACTAGTTTAGTAAAAAAATTAATATAACAAAAAACAAACAAGCAATAAAAACACAACCTTTACAGGAACTTAAAAGTTATACTTATTTTTATCCACAGCGATATACACAGTTTTTGTGGATATCGTTATCTTTTTTCATAAGAACTTAGGTGATTTTGCCCTTTTAAAAGGTCATAAAATAAAGCACTAAACAGTAATACAGGTACAGAGTGCCGAAAAAATAACTTTTCATAGATTTAACTGATTTAAATTAACAAAGACGATTATAACCGCCCTAATAATTCGTCTTATTCTGGGCGAAAAGTTACTTTTACAAAATGCTATCTATTAGCTTACAACCCTTATTTTATTTGGTGCAATAGAACTTTTATTTTTTTAAACGTGCTTTATTCATTTAATCTATAACTCATTTTATTAACTACTTCTTCTTATGGTTGTTTTATATACCATTTTAAAATTATCTCTGCAGAATATAACTTGATGAGAGTATACTATTTACGCAATTCTAACTAAACATGCTCAGCCTGTTTCTTTAAGAGCAACATTTAAACAAACCAACGCTAAATGAGCAATCTAAGGCTTTATTGTAAATATGCTTTCATATGTAGAAATATTATTGCAAGATAGCTATGCTCAGAGCCTATCAAGTTAGGAGTTGTCAATATTTGAATAAATCTAAATAATACTGCGCTTGATGAACTCAGAACTATAGCTTAATAACATGAGCAAAACTTTCTAGACTAACGAAACCACTGAATTAAGCTATTAAATAAAAAACTTTTATATATTTCGAACTAAAAATAAGAGAAGAAAATGATAACCCTATACGGTATAAATAATTGTGATACAGTAAAAAAAGCACAGAAATGGTTACTTTTAAACAAGATAGACTTTCAATTTTATGACTTTAAAAAGCAACCTTTAACGACGGAACTTTTAACAGAATTAGTTTTATTAAGCGACTGGAGTCTATTGCTTAATAAAAGAAGCACTACCTTTAGAAACTTACCCGTCGATCTTAAAGAAAACTTAACAGATGAAAAGCTCTTTCAAGCAACTTTAGAGCAACCAACTTTATTAAAAAGACCTTTATTACATATTCCTGCAGAAATAAACCAAGATAATAATACAAGCGATATGCTGTATTTAGGTTTTAAAGAAGCACATTACAAAGAAGTATTTAATTTATAATTAAATACTATTTAACCACAAATTTTAGGCAACTCTTTTTATTACAGGTAATACATTGAACTACTTAGATAACGAAACCATACAACTCGCAATAGATTTAATTAACAGACCTTCAGTAACGCCTGAGGATTTCGGATGTCAGGCTGTCATATCAGAGCGATTAGAAGCTCTTGGCTTTCATAATGAATCAATGGTTTTTGAAGACACTACAAACTTATGGTCTAGACGTGACAGCCAATCATATCAACGCTTGAATAATCCAAGTGTAAATGAACCTGTTTTCTGTTTCGCTGGTCATACTGATGTGGTACCAGCCGGAGATTTAGCGAGCTGGAAAACACCACCTTTTGAGTCAACTATTATCGATGGCATGCTTTATGGCAGAGGTTGTGCTGATATGAAAGGCAGCCTTGCAGCCATGGTTGTTGCAACAGAGCGGTTCATCAAAGATTACCCGCAGCATCATGGAGCCATAAGCTATTTAATTACAAGCGATGAAGAAGGGCCATTCATCAATGGCACAACAAAGGTAATTGACACGCTTGAGGCCCGTAATGAAAAAATAACGTATTGTATTGTAGGTGAGCCGACTAGCACACATCGTGTAGGTGATATTATAAAGAATGGGCGTAGAGGCTCTATTTCAGGTGCACTAACCATTATCGGAAAACAAGGGCATGTTGCCTACCCTGAACATGTAAAAAACCCTATCCATCTAGCTATGCCAGCTTTGGCTGAGTTATCACAAGCAAAGTGGGATGATGGAAATGACTATTTTCCAGAGACAAGCTTTCAGCTTTCAAATCTTAATTCTGGTACCGGTGCTACCAATGTAGTCCCCGCTAATTTAACAGCGCTATTTAACCTGCGCTTTAGTACTGAATTAAACTTTGAAGTGATTGTGGATAAAGTCATTGAAATTCTCGATAAACATAAATTAACTTATCAGATTGATTGGACATTCAACGGAAAGCCTTTTTTAACAGAACAAACTGATAATAAGGGCTGTTTCTTAAGCAAAATGGTTGCAGCTGTTAAATCGGTAACAAATATTGCACCAGAGTTATCAACCTCAGGTGGTACTTCTGATGGACGTTTTATCGCGCCAACTGGCGCCGAGGTCATCGAGTTAGGACCTTGTAATGCGACAATTCATCAAGTTAATGAATCGGTATCCTGTGATGATTTAATACAATTGACTGACATATACTATGCTTGTTTAAAACAAGTTTTAGTTATTGATTAATAGAAGGTGGTTGATTTGCCTGAAAGATTATTATTTGCTGATCCTATACAAAACCAGATTTTAGGACTTACTGAGGGACACTTAACACAGCTTGATCATGGGAGTAACTTTGTTTTAATCCATAAAGAAATGAAGAAAAAATTTATGGGTATGGTTGATGCTGCGGACAAAGACGGTATTACATTAGAAATTGCTAGTGGATATCGCTCATTTCAGCAGCAATTATTAATTTTTAATAAAAAGTTTACGGGTAAAAAAAACATAAAAGATATTAATAATCAGGTTGTTGATATCTCCGTGTTGTCTAAATTTGAAATTTTGAACGCTATATTACTTTATTCTGCTTTACCAGGAGGAAGTCGACATCATTGGGGCTGTGACATCGACATTTACGCTTCTAACTTACTTTCTGATAACCAAGCGCTTCAACTAGAGCCTTGGGAATACGAAAAAGGCGGACCAATGTATAGGCTTAACTTATGGTTAGATAAATACGCTGGTGACTTTGATTTTTATCGTCCCTACTCTAGTTATAGCGGTGGAGTAGCTGTGGAACCTTGGCATTTATCATACCGACCTATCGCTGAAAATTATCAAAATAATTTTAGTCTTAATGCTTTGACCACTTGTTTAGAAAATTCAAATATAGAAGGTAAGGAGACTCTCTTATCGGTACTACCTGAAATTGTGAACCGCTATATGCACTGTAATATTGGTTAGATAATAATCGTTCTAAGAAATTGAAGGTTAAAGGTTGAAAAGTGTTCTCTTGCCTTTTTAGTAACGTGCTTTAGCTGCGAATTTTTGTTTTCAAGTAGTTCAAGACATAAGCCCGTTTTGCCCGCAGATGAGACAAAACCCAAATGAGAAAGACAAGTTAAAATTTTTAGTTGTCTGTCGAAGTTAAGCCCTAAGAAAATTTCGGGTAACACAGTATCTAAAATCTTAAGAAAAAAGTTTTTAATTCATTTAATTAGCGTAATTTGATGAGATTACTAATAACTAAATTCGCATGAGAAAAAAGAAGTAGGACGAAAATATAACTTAAATACGTTATAATCCCAGTAAAGTTAACCCCCCTTTTATAAGAGAGTTAAAATATGAATGATTGGATACCTATTATTTTTATCTTACTGGCACTTGTCATCATTATAGGTAACTTTAGTACTTTTGAAAAAAGCAGTAAGCAGAAATTACGAAAAAAAGGTTTAAATGATTTAAAAGAAACTCTACCTAGAGAGAATCGTTCCAAACATAAAATGTCAACCATCAATAAAAAAAAACATGACCATTAGTTTACTTAGTTGTTACTTAATTCACTTTGGTTAACGAAATAAATTTATTTTTTTTAGTCTCTAAACAATAAAAACCATGAATACCACTTCCTGTAATAATCTGCCTTAGGTGGTTTGCAGGAAACCTAACAGTCTTCCCTTCTGTCGTATTAACCACAATAGAGTGTACCCTACCTTCATAGTAGGGCATAAACTCTTCGACCGTTAAATTTAGGGAAAAGTAATAACGCATATTACCACTCTCTTATAGCCATCAAATCTAAAATTATTCCACTCTAAGCAATGGTTTCTAGCCAATCGCCGCTTCGATCTTTTCTTTTAAGTCTTTAGAGAGTTTAGGTATTAGTTTAATTTTTTCAAGCTGTTCTTTCATCAATTTTGCATGATGGTCATTAAAGCTTTCAAATTGAATAAGTGGACTAATAAGCCTTGCCGCTACTTGTGGGTTTATTTCATTCAAACTTATAATCTGTTCTGCTAAAAATTGATAACCGAGCCCTTGTTCATTATGAAAGTGTAGTGGGTTTTGCATTGAAAAAGCTCCAATTAACGATCTTGCTCTATTTGGGTTATTTAAAGAAAATAAAGGATGTTTTAATAATGCTGATAGCTTTTCAAAAATATCATCTGCAGACCAGTTAGCCCATAAAGTAAACCATTTATCCATAACAAGTGTGCTTTCCTTCCAAGTATTTTCAAAGTCATCACTTCCATCAAGTAAAGAAGGTAAGTTATGTCTCACTGCACAATTTAATGCAGCTAAGGTATCTGTCATATTATCACTTAGTTGATATTGACTATGTGCTAAAGCTTGATGACTTTCTAAACTCGTCAAAAAATGCAGACAGATGTTTTTAAGAGATCTAAGGCCTTCAGGACTATCTTGCCCTTGTAAGCGACTGCCTGCAGACTTCTGTGTAATAGTAGAGAGTGTGGCTTGACAGTTTTCGAAAACTCGAAGCAGAGAATCCTCCAATCCTTTAGCCAAAAACTCGGTTAAGCGCCCATGTGCTTTTGCCAAAGCGATAGGGTCAACATTTGGTATTAAGTCTGCTGCTTCGCCAAAACTTGGCAACTGCAGTTGCTCAGCAACAAAGGCTGCGTCATCTTCAGAAGCTAACACCAAGTTAAAACAGTCAACTAATTCAAAAGGTATTTGATAAAGCGGATCGAAAGTAAGTTTTTGTAAGTAGTTCATTAACAGTGTTTGCCCTGCATCCCAACGACAAAAACTATTTTTTCCACTTGCAATAATTTGCATTAAGTCAGCATCACTTTGCTTAAAGTTTAACTTAACTGGTGCAGAGAAGTCTGCCAACATTGCAAGTATAGGCTTTTCATTGAAGCCAGAGAACGTCCACTGCTGCTCTTTTTCTGTTAACTGAAGTAAATGCGTTGCATTATCGTTTTCTGGAGAGTTCAAATCAATTAGTTCTATCTTTACAGGGAGATGTAAATTTATTGCTTGTTGACTGTTTCCCGAAGGCGGTTCCTGGGTTAATGACAGTTGATACTCACCTTTATCTTCATCAAAATACTCATTTACCGAAATAATTGGAGTCCCTGATTGGCTATACCAGTATTTAAATTGCGTTAAATCAATATTAGAAGCATCGCTCATTGCATTGATAAAGTCATCACAAGTAACAGCCATACCATCAAAGCGTTCGAAGTAAAGGTTCATACCAGCTCTAAATTTATCTTTACCAAGCAAGGTATATAACATTCTGATAACTTCCGAGCCTTTTTCGTAAACAGTCAATGTATAAAAGTTATTCATTTCTAATACTTTTTCAGGCCTTATAGGATGTGACATAGGGCCCGCATCTTCCGCAAATTGCATCGAGCGTAGGACTCTAACATTTTGGATTCTTGTGACCGCACTTGAGTGCATATCTGCACTAAATTGCTGATCTCTAAATACGGTCAATCCTTCTTTCAAGCTTAGTTGGAACCAATCTCTACAAGTAACTCTGTTACCAGTCCAGTTATGGAAGTACTCATGCGCAATAACCGCTTCAATATTAAAATAATCTGTATCTGTTGCAGAAGCCTTATCGGCAAGTACAAACTTGCTATTAAAAACATTTAATCCTTTATTCTCCATTGCTCCCATATTAAAAAAATCAACTGCAACAATCATATATATATCGAGATCATAAGGCAGTCCAAAAACTTCTTCATCCCACGCCATAGATTTCTTTAAAGAAGACATGGCATGGTGTGCTTTAGACAAATTGCCTTTATCAACATATATCTCAAGTGCTACTTCTTTTTTCTCAGAAGTAAGGTAACTATCCGATAACAAATCGAAATGGCCGGCAACAAGCGCAAATAAATAACTCGGCTTTGGGAAAGGGTCGTACCATGTGACATAATGTTTAGACTCTCCTACCTCACCTTTATCAATTTGATTTCCATTTGATAACAATTGTGGATAAAGGGTTTTGTCGGCAATTACCTTTGTTGTGAACGTCGCCATAACATCTGGTCTGTCTAAATAGTAAGTAATGCGTCGAAAACCTTCAGCTTCACATTGCGTACAAAATGCACCACCTGATTTAAACAAGCCTTCCAAGGAAGTATTTTCTTCAGGATTAATCAAGGTAGTAATGTTAAGAATGAATTCGTTGTCGTCTATAGGAATCGTTAAACCTGTTTCGCTTAATTGGTATTGAAATGAATTTAGTGCGCGTTGATTTAGACTTATTCTTTCAAGTTTTAGTTTTTCTCCTACTAGTTCTAGGGGGTTGTTATGATCTCCAACCCGACTAATATGCAATTCACTCTGCACAATGGTTGCTGTGTCATCTAAGTCAAAGGTAAGATTCACTTTAGAAATAGAAAAGCTCGAAGGCGCGTAATCAGATAAAAACCGTGCTTGTGATGATGACATACATAAACCTATTATTTGTGTAAAAAAGAAAAAAGCCTACAAGTAGGCTTTAATATTTATATGTTCAAGGAAACGTTAGTGACTTAGTTTCCTTTTGTAACCAGTCTCTTTATATTAAAACCAATAAAGCCATAAATAACCGCTAAAACAGGGTTAATTAAGTTAAAGAAACAATAAAAAATATAATCTAATGGGTTAACAAGTAAAACGCCTGACATATATACACCACAGGTGTTCCAAGGAATAAGGGGTGAAGTTATTGTGCCAGAGTCCTCTAATGTTCTACTTAGCACGACAGGATCAAGTCCCCTTCTCACATATTCTTCTTTATACATACGTCCAGGCATTACAATCGACATATATTGATCGCCAGTTATAATGTTAGTACTAATACAGGTAGCAACTGTGCTAGCAATTAAACTTCCTACCGATTTAGCTGAAGATAAAATGACATCCACAAACTTCTTCAGCATGCCTAAATGCTCTAATACTGCACCAAAGCTTAATGCACAAATAATTAACCAAACGGTGTTGAGCATATTTGACATCCCACCACCGGTTAACAGTTTGTCTAAATCTTGATTACCAGTGCTTACAGTAACCCCGTCAAAAAAGGCTGTCCAAACAACGATTATATTAGCAGATACTGCCCCTATATCATCGTCAGCAATGCTTAGAATAAGCTCTTGCTGAAAGTAAACAGCCCAAATGGCTCCTAGGATTGCCCCAAGAGAAACCGCAATAAACGCAGGAACTCTTTTATATGCCATAACAAGGAGTGCAACCAAAGGTAGTAAATTTAGAACACTTAAATTAAATTGCGCTTCAAGCTGCTGACTTAAAGTACTAATAGTTTCTTCACTTGCTGTATTAGTTTCACTAAGGCCTAAGAATAAAAATAAAATTAGCGCAGTAACAATAGAAGGAGTTGTAGTCCAAAACATATAACGAATGTGCTCGAAGAGCTCACTTCCTGCAATAGCTGGTGCTAAATTGGTTGTTTCAGAAAGTGGTGAAATTTTATCGCCAAAATAAGCCCCTGAAATAACTGCACCAGCAGTTATAGCAGAATCTAAGCCTAAGCCTTGTGCTATTCCTATTAATGCGACACCAATGGTTGCAGCCGTTGTCCATGAACTTCCTATACTCATCGCAACAACACCACAAAGAATACAGGCTGCTGCGTAAAACCAACTAGGATTTAATATCTGTAAACCATAATAAACCATAGTGGGCACAGTGCCTGATAATAACCAAGTACCGATTAATGATCCTACCGCAAATAAAATTAAAACAGCTCCAAGGGATAATGAAATCCCATGAACAATAGCTTTTTCAATCTCAGCCCACACATGACCGTTTTTGATGCCAATAACAATGGCAAAGCCCATTGCTACCAGTAAAGATATTTGATTAGGTCCATAAGAAGAGTTGTCACCAAAATGCATTACCGCGAGCGTTAAGAGTGTAATGAGCACAATAACCGGTATTGAGGCATCTAATATAGAAGGCGCTTTAGGGGATAATTGTTCATTGTGAGGCTGGTTGGGCATATACTACCTATATTTTATTTGTTTTATTTGTTTAAGTAATTCAATTGGATAAGCGCTTGAATAAACAAAGAGGCAAGGTAAAAACATACCCATGCATAAAGTTTTCAAGAGCTACAAGCAAAGGTCGAATTTTATCCTGTAACTAATAAGGCCATCAATTGATAGCTTTATGTTAAGAAAAAACAAGTTAGCTTCTTACTTTGTCCAGAGCAACAAAGTCAAAAGTAATTCGCGCTGCTTCATCTAAAAAAGGATCCAAATCATCTAGCTCTTCGGGAAGGTCATCTAAATTATCTACCTTTTCTTTACCCATAGCAACTAGGCGCTCATTTGCTCTAACTAAGCGCTTCTCTTTATTTGCTTCACGCTTAGCTTTACGTGCAAGTAAATTCAAAGAAACTGTTTTATCGTCTTTTTCAGCCTTGTATTCTGCGATATCAGCGAGTAAATAATTAAACTCCGCATTATTTACAATGCGTTTTTCATAATCAGCTGTTAAGGTCACTATATCGTCTGACAAGTTATTTAAAGGTTTATAGTAAGTTTCCGCTATTTTATCCCAAGGCAATGCATTTTCTTCTTTGCTTTCTCCCCATTCTTCAGGGTCAATTGCTGTAGGAAACTCTATATCGGGTAAAATGCCACGATGTTGAGTACTGCCACCATTTATACGATAAAATTTGGCGATGGTATATTGGATACTTCCTAATGGCTTTTCATATAAATCATAAATTCGGCCTAAACCTCTATGCTGCTGAACTGTACCTTTACCAAAAGTATGTTCACCTATAATAACACCTCGGCCATAATCCTGAATTGCAGCAGCAAAAATTTCAGATGCTGAAGCGCTGTATCTATCGACCATTACAGTTAATGGGCCACTGTAATAGGTAATACCATCTCTATCTTGATTTACATCAACTCGATTTGCACCATCTCTTATTTGAACAACGGGACCTTTGTCGATGAAAAGCCCTGTTAACAAAGTTGCTTCTGTTAAAGAACCTCCGCCGTTTCCACGAAGATCAACAATAATACCTTCAACACCTTCTTTTTTAAGAAAGGTTATTTCTTTATTCACATCTTTAGATAAGTTGTTATAGAAACTTGGTATGGTAATAATACCTAGCTTTTCACTAACACCCTCTTCATTATCTTTATAGTAAACTTCTGATTTAGCAGCTCTATCTTCTAATTTAATGGTATCGCGGACAATCGTTACTATTTTAATATTTGCTTCATCATCTGAGTCACCTGATAATATTTGCAGTCTAACTTTTGTACCTTTAGGACCTTTTATTTTTTCAACAACATCATCTAAACGCCAACCAATAACGTCTTCAAACTCTTTTTCAGATTGAGCCACCCCAACAATTCGATCTTTTGCTTTCAATTGTTTTGATTTATCAGCAGGACCACCTGCAACAACACTTTGAATAACGGTATAATCTTCTTCTGCACTAAGCACAGCGCCTATACCTTCTAAAGATAAATTCATATCCATTTGAAAACGTTCAGCATTCCTAGGTGACAAATAAGAAGTATGTGGTTCAACTACACGAGCAAAACTATTCATAACTAACTGAAATACATCCTCGCTTTCAGTTTGTTTCAAGCGTTTAATGGCATAATTATATCGTTTGGTTAATATTTTCTTTGTTTTCTTCCAAGATTTACCCGTTAAAGTTAAGTTCAATGCATCTGATTTAACTTTTAAATACCAAAGCGCATCAAGCTCTTCTTTATTCTGAGCCCAAGGCGCTTCCTTTCTGTCATAAACATAAACTTCTTCTAGAGAAAAATCAAAAGGAGAGCTTTCTGTGTCTTGGTCAGTATCTGATTTAGCGGGAGATTGTTCTAGAAGAGAGAGTGAGTATTCATATCTTTCTATACGTCTTTGTAAGTTAAGATTGAAAATCTGGTATGGGATGTCAAGTTTCCCACGGACTATAACATCATCAAACTCTAAACTATATTCATCAAAGCGTTGCACATCTTCTGCTAAAAATACGTTTCGAGAGTAATCTAGCTGTTTTATAAACTTTTCATAAATAGCTTGTGATAAAGCATCGTCTATTTTTATTTTCTTATAATGTGAACGCATAAATCTTGCTGTTATGCGTTTTGTTGAAGCTACGTGCTGAGTTTCAGCTTGCAATACAGGTAGAACTAACTCATCCTTTTCGGCAACTTTCTTCTCAAAAGCATTACTGCTAAAAGATAAAGCCACTGATAAAAAAACGATTAAGACGATTTGACAAGATTTTTGCATTCAATTAGCTCCAACTGATTAACTTGACATAATAACCGCATTACATTGCTGTTTATGCGTATATATTTTCAATTTTTGTTTTAATAACCATACCCGACTCTAACTGAACACTGATTTCATTGCCTGATATTTCTGTTATATATGCGCTCATAGGGATATTTCCTAACTGCACTTTAACTTGATTACCTACTTTAACTGTAGATGACTCTAAAGGTTTTAAAGGCTCTGTCACTTTTTTAGTTGACGTTTTTTTAACTGATTTAACAGTTTGAAACTTAGTATCATTACTTGTCTTAGGTATTGCCTTCCCTGATAGCCCTTTAGTTGCTGACTTTGGAGTTGCCTTTCCTTTTTTAGGTTGTGCCCCGTCTTTCACTTGATCTTTTTTGTTACCAAATTTTTCTTGGCTTTCTTTTAACGTCTTACTTGCGAAATCGGCCTGTTCTTGATCAATCTCCATAACATCTTTACCGTCAATATCTACACGGAAAGTACCCACTTTAACTGATTTCAAATAGCGCCAGCTACTTGTATAGTGTCTTAAAGCTTGACGAAGGCGAGTTTTACTCACTTTTTCATCATCAGCAAGCGCTTCTGCTAAATCTTGAAAAATACCAACTTTTAACGGCTTAACAGGTCCTTTAAGTGAAAAGCATGAAGGGTATTTCTCACTTAAGTAAGTGATGATTTCTTTTGTGCTTATACGTTTAATTTCAGTTTCCATAAATACATCTTTTACATTATAGTTAAATTAAATTTTCATATTAGCAATAACTTAGCTAATACCAAGTGTTTATTACGAAGGATTTAAATGTTGGTCTCTATTTTCTAAAATATGACGACACCAATCATAAATATCCTCTGCTTCCATTTCAGGCAAGCTTTCTTGACCAATCCAAGCATCCCATACAAGTTCTAAGATTTGTTCAAGAATTTCTGTTTCTATATCTTCTTCAGCAAGATCATAAAGAGTATGATAAAACTCATTTATTTTTTCAGCGACCAAATCTTCTTGGCCATCCCAATCACCTACAACCTCTGCGCTGACAAGATAATCATGAATAACAACAAACTCTTTCATTTCATACAACCCGCACTATTAGCTAGAGATTAAAAGTTAAATAATATTTATTAAGTCAAACTTTGCGATAGTAGTTCAACAATTTGTTCTATTGCCGCTTGATCTTCACTATCGAAACGATCAAAACGTGTACTATCTATATCTAAAACAGCAACCGTTATCCCATTAAGTTTAACAGGTATCACAATTTCTGCATTACTGGCTGCATCACATGCAATATGACCATCAAACTCATGAACATTTGCAATACGTTGTGTTTGTCCTTCTTTAGCTGCTGTTCCACACACGCCTTTGCCAAAAGGAATTCGTATGCAAGCCATTTGACCTTGAAACGGGCCTAAAACAAGCTCTTCATCAATAACACGATAAAAGCCTACCCAGTTTACATCATCTAAACGACTATAAAGAAGTGCACTTATATTAGCCATGTTGGCAATAAGATCTGTTTCATCATGAATAAGGGAGGAAACTTGAGAAGAAAGTTCTTGATAAAATTCGATTTTTTTAACCAATGAGTTATCCAATATTTGCTTTTGCAGTTAACTACTTAACATTTAGTGCCCGAATAGGGCAAGGCCAAATTGCCTATTAAATTTAGGTAGCTCAATAAAGTGCATAACATACCCCGAAAAAGCGTTAATTTAAAGCTTTAATGCTGATTTCAAGTTAATTAATTTCTTGAATAAACTACTTCAGTTAAAATCCAATTTGTAAAACCATTTTTTGACTAAGGCACGGTAGCACTTAATTAGGTATAATAACAACCCAAACCATTATAATTAATAGAAAATATTTAAATACCAACCAATATTTTCAATCTGAAAATATGTAAACTATTGCTTCGTAAAGATGACTTTTACTTTTGCTTCAAAACAATTTGGTATTTGGCCATAGGCCTTCGATGAATTTCCTAGATTAAAAACATTATTCATTGAGTTGCCTGCATGTCTATTTGCACGATTTAATTCTATAGTACATTTTTTTGATACAGTGTTTATTGGAGAGTCTTGGTCATGTGCATTTAGCTCACTTAAAGGCAACTCTTTTATTGTTCTAATTTCTCCTAAATCTTCTTGAGATTGCCCGCTAATAATCAGGGCTTTTTGTCTAGCATCATCTATAGCTGCTTTTAAGGCATCCTGTCTGTATGTACTGGCATTTTTTGATGAAGAGTAATATGGCGTAACTTCAGCCCCGCTAGACTTTACAGCCTGGCTTAGAAACGCCTCAGGTTCAATAATGCCAGATAAATTAATATTAATGATATTTATCGCTTGGTATTGGCTTATTTGGTTGTTCGTGGAGTTATTAGGAATTGAATTACCATTAATATAAACATTCGATAAATTACGAGAAACGTTTCCGTTTTGAATAGTTTTTTTATTCAATTCGATACCTTGGATATAAGGCTGCTGATTGTTTATCTTTTTGTTTATTTGTGTCCTACTCAATTGAATAGCCTGGCTTGGTATGTGGAAACGTTTTGCTAATGAAATAATGGCGTCAGTATTATGTTTAACTACATCAGAGAGCTTTTCAATTGACCTCCCTTCTTGTTTAATCATAATGTTTACTTGTAACTGATCAAATTGAGTATCAAGTTTAGCATAACCAAAAACCTCAACGGTTTGTAAGTTGAATATGCTCAGGTAAGATGCGCTAACAAAACACGGGAAGAGAAGTATGATCGAAAAACAGCTAGCTTTAAGCTGAAATAAAGTTAAAAATTTACAAACACTTTTTAGACCGCTTATAAAATTTATCATAAGACTGACCGTTTCACCCTAATAAACGTTAATCATTTTATGTATAAAGAATGTCTTCACTAAAACGATAGAAATTACCTTATCCTAGTGTGAACCGCTCTAATAACAAGTCCTTTAATTACCTGACATTCTTAATAGACATGATATAAGTTATCGCTAAGAGAACACTTAATTATACAGATAGGTATAAGACTAGCAGTAAATTCTGACAATACTTTTTTTAATGTTACTTATAGCAACTCGATTAAGTTATTACTTTCATATGTTGGTTAAAATAAATCACGGCTTGGTTAAGCTCAATTCTAATAGTTAACCTGAATCAGGTTTAAAAGATAACTTAACTTCACGAATTTTCTTGCTTTAGATATATCGCCTGACTCTAGTTTGATAGTTTTTCTTGATTTAAGGTAATTCATGCGTCAATAGCTAGCCTATTGCAAACGAATTTAACATAGAAGCTAGGAAACATAGCTGCTAGATAAGTATTTATTGAGCCGAAGTCATCAGGTTAGTTAGCTATTATTCAATCATTCGCCTCGCCCTGATGCATTTTTCCTTCGTTCAAAAAGCTCACAAACATATTGGTATTGTATTAAGTGAACTACCCACCGACGCCACTTCGTGTCGATCAATGGGTTTTCTCGGATAATTTCGATAAAGGAAATATGAAGACAAAAAAAATCCATGTAATAAATTACATGGATTTCTATGTTTTTACAGCGAAAAATATAATTCAGCTGTTTTCTTAGTTCCAACTAGATAAGGAAATCAAAATAAAAACCTTAAAAGTGGCATCCCTAAGGGGATTCGAACCCCTGTTACCGCCGTGAAAGGGCGGTGTCCTAGGCCTCTAGACGATAGGGACATAAACTATCTACCAGATAAATCTGGTGTGTTACATAAAGCAAATATAACACTCTAAAATATTACATTCTAAATAATTATTTAGAATTATCTGTTGATACAACTTTATCAATTAAAAACAAAGTGGCATCCCTAAGGGGATTCGAACCCCTGTTACCGCCGTGAAAGGGCGGTGTCCTAGGCCTCTAGACGATAGGGACTTAGTGTTGGTAAACCAACTTCAACAGTGCTTATTGATTTATAAGTATAAGCAAACTTAATTTAAATTCCATTAATTATTTAAAGAATTAATGGAATTCTTTATAGTGGCATCCCTAAGGGGATTCGAACCCCTGTTACCGCCGTGAAAGGGCGGTGTCCTAGGCCTCTAGACGATAGGGACACAAATTCTATCGTTCTAATTAAATATATTAATATCTAATTAAAATATAACGTAAACGTTATGGTGGAGCTATGCGGGATCGAACCGCAGACCTCTTCGCTGCCAGCGAAGCGCTCTCCCAGCTGAGCTATAGCCCCGCATTCTACTCTAATAAACAACTGGCCTAATAGTTATTTATTAAATTTGTATTACTTACTGGCCTAATAGTTAGCAATACAATTTGCTTTTAGGTTGTTGTTTAAGACTTCCTGAAAACGAGGCGCATTCTAAGCAGACACCCCGTTTGTGTCAACACTTATTTTAAAATAAATGACTTTTTTTTATAAAAAACTATTCGAACGTCTACTTAACCATCAGATCGGTTGTTTTTTATCTAACTTCAGTACATTAGCATCATCTTCGACTATTTTTTAGCATTAATAATCTTCAAAATATTGTTTAAACTTATGGTTATAAGGGGTCTACTGTGCTTATCTACTTTATTTTTTGTATATTAAGTATTAGTATACGTTTATAAATGGTTTTGTGTTTAATGCTTAATTTGTTTAACGCTTAATTAAAGTTGCTGTAATGAATATCATAGCCATCTCCCCTTAAAATATTTTATATATTACTAATAAGCAGTATTAAGCAGTTATGAATGAATTATCTAAATTAAAAATTGTGGCTATAGGCGGCGGTCATGGTCTTGGCCGTGTATTATCTACGCTTTCTTTTATGGAAGATAAATTAACAGGTATTGTTGCAACAACTGATAACGGTGGTTCTACTGGTCGACTTCGTAAACGAACGAGCTCGATTGCTTGGGGGGACTTACGAAACTGCTTAATAGAATTAGTTCAAACTGACTCTATCGCCAGTAAATTATTTAACTTCAGATTCGAAGGTAAAGACGAATTAAGCGGACATAATTTGGGGAACCTTATTTTATCTGCTTTATCCGATATAAAATCCAATCCTCTAGAGTCTATAAATTTAGTTAGAAATTTACTTCAAATACAAACTCAAGTATTACCTATGTCTGAGTCTCCCACAGATTTAATGGCTTTCTCTGACAAAGGCCGTTGTTATATGGGCGAGTTATCGGTCGATGATATGACCCAAATGCCTAAAGAGTTAATGTTAGCTCCTTTGGTAAAATCGTTACCACCGTGCATCAAGGCTATTAACGAAGCTGATATCATTATTTTAGGTCCTGGTAGCTTTTTAACAAGTATCATTCCCCCTCTCTTAGTGCGAGATATTAGTAAGGCGATAAGAGATCGAAAAGGGCAATGTATATTTATTGATAACTTAGAAGATGAAGACAGTCCTGCGGCGAGTTTAACACTTGATGAACGCTTAATTTGGATGAAAAATAGCTTAGGTTTTTTGCCCGTAGATACAGTGATTACACAAAGTAAGTTTATTACTTCACAGGATGTTAATGTTGTCTGTGCTGATTTAGCCGATAAAAACTTTGCTCACCATCATGATACGGACAAACTAATCAAAGCACTTACCACTTGTATTGAAGAAAGAAAAGTTAACAACTTTGTAACTAAAAATACGCTTGATAAAATAGCTTAAGTTAAGGCTTGTACTAATTTCCACCAAGTTTGTATTCTTGTTGTACGAAGGAAAAGTGAATCAAGGCAAGGCGCTCGATTAAGTAATAGCTAGATATTGAGATTGAAATAACGAAGCACTAATTTATTTTAACCAGTAAAATGTGTCATCATTTAATGACATTGGTTTTATTAAGTAACCAGCTTGAACAACAGACTGGTCATAAATATTATATTTCTCAATTACTCACATTGAATATGTAGCTCAATGCAAGTAATTTAGATTAAACGCCCTTCTTCGATTCTTCGTCTTGGCTAATTCTACTAGCAACAGCTCCTTTTTGATCCTTATATTTAGCATCGTCTCTTTTGTTATAAGGCCTTGCTGCACTTGAGGACATGGTTTCAAAATTCAGAGCTGCTATTTTCATTTTAGGTCTTAAGGCAAGTGGCAATTTACCACTATTATAGAATTCCAGAACAATTTGACCAGACCAACCTGGGTCTATACGATGAGCTGTAACGTGAACCATCAAACCTAAGCGTGCTAATGAAGAACGCCCATCTAACCAGCCAACAATATTATCAGGCAAAGTGACCGACTCATAAGTTACCGCTAGAGCCAATTCGCCTGGATGAAGGAAAAAAGCATCATTGTCTTGGATAAATATTTCATCGCTCATTACTGAGCTCATTGAATTTTGAACGTCAGCTTTAGGACCACTCAAATCTATGTAAGGGGCATTATGAACTTGAAAAACCCTAAACTCATTTCCTAAACGGATATCCACACTTACACCTGAAATCATAGACTGATCAGGTTTAGGGAATATTACTATTTTTTCTTCATCAAGGTATTTTTCTATATCGGTATCACATAATCTCATTTTATATCTACTTTATAATTGGTGTTAGTGTATTAAATATATTTTTACTCAACATTTATTACTTTAATTATTTCAGGTTCATTGTTAGCTTTAATTTGGTTAAACAGTTGCGCTACCATTTGACGCGCGGCTTCACGATAGCGCTGTGAATTATTGCTATTCGGATCGTTTATTAGCTCACAAACCCCTTTATCGGCATTTTCTCTGATGGTGATATCAAGTGGTAGCTGACCTAATAAGGGGGTTTTATGACTATTCGCCAAATTTATTCCGCCCTGTTCACCGAATATATGACTTTGATGACCACAATTTTCACATAAGTGGTAACTCATGTTTTCAATGACGCCTAGTACTGGAACTTTAACCTTGGTGAACATACTAACACCCTTTTTGGCATCAACAAGAGCAATATCTTGAGGTGTAGTAATTATGACAGCAGCACTTACAGGTACTTTTTGTGCAAGAGTAAGTTGAATATCTCCCGTACCTGGCGGCATATCAATTAAAAGGTAGTCTAATTTAGGCCATGCTGTTTCTTGTATTAATTGATTAAAAGCAGAGCTAGCCATGGGCCCTCGCCAAACTGTAGCTTCTTTTTCTTCAACGAGAAAGCCGATTGAGATAGCACTTAAACCATGAGCAATAACTGGATCCATAAGCTTGCCGTCACTAGAGCTCGGTTTTTCATTTTTTAAGCCTAACATTCGAGGGATGGATGGACCATAAATATCAGCATCTAAAATCCCAACTTTAGCGCCTTCTGCTATTAAAGCATAAGCCAAATTAACGGTAGTAGTAGATTTTCCAACCCCACCTTTACCTGATGAAATAGCAATAATATTTTTAACATTATTTTTAGCGCCATTTAATGATATTTGACGAACTGCTTTCACTTCAAGTTTAATGATAAATTTTATTACACAGCTTAATTGAACAGTTAAACTGTGTGAAATTTGTTCAAGCTCTCCTTGGCAAGGGAATGGCATTGTCAATTTTACAACGAGATCAGCCTCCTCACTTTGAGTAACATCAAACTCTGTCGCAATACACAGAACACCATCAGGAAAATTTTCGCTACGATAATGTCGCAAAGTTTCTGTAATAACATCCTGGTATTGTGAAAAACTAAATGGCTGCGATGCGACTTGCTTTTTATTTTTTGAAAAAAATTTCCCAAACATGCCAATCTCCTAATAATAAGCGTCTTGAGGTTAAGCGCTAAATTCTGTACTATTGCAGGCATTATTACCATCAAAAAAACGATTTATTCATGTCTACAAATATTTCTTCTGAAACTATAGCGAAAAAACGCAAAATTTTAGTGACTTGTGCATTACCTTACGCTAATGGCTCTATCCACCTTGGTCATTTACTAGAGCATATTCAAACCGATATTTGGGTTAGATTTCAGCGTATGCGTGGTCATGAAACATATTTCGTTTGTGCCGATGACGCCCATGGTACGCCTATTATGCTAAAAGCCCAAGAGCTTGGCATTACACCTGAAGAAATGATAAATGCTGTACGTGAAGAACATATGGCTGACTTCTCAGACTTCCACATTAGTTTCGATAACTATCATTCTACCCATTGCGAAGAGAATGAAGCGCTTTCTAGCGACATTTATAACAAATTGCATGCTAAGGGACACATTAAAACACGCACTATTTCTCAATTATACGATCCCGAAAAAGAAATGTTTTTACCTGACCGTTTCGTAAAAGGAACTTGCCCTAAGTGTAAAAGCGAAGATCAAAACGGTGATAGCTGTGATAATTGTGGTGCTACTTATTCACCAACAGAAGTTTTAAATCCTCGTTCAGTTGTTTCTGGCGCTACACCTGTACTCAAAGATTCTGAGCATTACTTTTTCGACTTACCTGCTTTTGAGGGAATGCTACAAGAATGGATCAGAAGTGGCACTTTACAAGAAGAAATGGCAAACAAATTATCTGAATGGTTTGAGCAAGGCTTAAAGCAATGGGATATCAGTCGTGATGCGCCTTATTTTGGCTTTGAAATACCAAACGCTCCTGGTAAATTCTTTTACGTATGGTTAGATGCTCCTATTGGTTACATGGGGAGTTTTAAAAACCTTTGCAATAAAAATAGTAACATCGACTTCCATAGCTTTTGGAATGAAGACTCGGACGCAGAGCTATATCATTTCATCGGTAAAGACATCATTTATTTCCACAGTCTTTTTTGGCCTGCTGTTCTTGAAGGAGCTGGGTACCGCAAACCAACCAGTGTCTATGCACATGGCTTCGTAACTGTAAATGGCGCTAAAATGTCTAAATCAAAAGGGACTTTTATTAAAGGCCGTACGTATTTAGACCATCTTAACCCAGAATACTTACGCTATTATTATGCAGCTAAATTAACCAATCGTATTGATGATCTTGATTTAAATTTAGAAGATTTTGCTCAACGTGTGAACTCAGATTTAGTCGGCAAGGTCGTTAATATCGCTTCTCGTTGTGCAAGCTTTATCACTAAACGATTTGATGGCATGTTATCTCAAAACGTCGAAAACCCAGCGCTAGCTGATGAAGTAATGAATGCTGGTGAGATTATAGCTCAATGCTACGAGTCGCGAGACTTTGGTAAGGGCATGCGTGAAATAATGTCATTAGCTGACAAAGTGAATGAATATATTGCTGTAAAAGAACCTTGGCAATTAATCAAAGATGAAACGAAGCAACAAGAAGTTCAAGAAATTTGTTCGCTTGGCATCAATATGTTTAGAATCTTAATGATTTATTTAAAGCCTGTTCTTCCAGTACTTGCTCAAAGCACTGAAGCATTCTTAAATGATGACCTTGCATGGGAAGGACATAAAACGCTTTTAACTGATCATAAGATTAATAAATTTAAAGCCCTTCTACAACGTGTTGATATGGATAAAGTAAACGCGATGACAGAGGCTTCTAAAGAAAGCTTAGCTAAGTTAAAAGATAAAAGCTCTGACAAAAAAGCACAGCCAACTAAAGCAAATAAAAAAAGCAACGAAGTTGAAAACAGTGAGTATTTGGCAAATCCTTTAGCGGCAGAGCCTATTGCTGATGAAATTCAATTCGAAGATTTTGCAAAAGTTGACCTACGTATAGTAAATATTGTAAATGCTGAGCATGTTGAAAAAGCAAATAAATTATTAAAATTGACTTTAGCACTTGATGAAAATGGTGCTGAAACACGCCAAGTATTTGCAGGTATTAAATCTGCTTACCAACCGGAAGATTTAATTGGTAAGCAAACAATAATGGTTGCCAATTTAGCTCCGCGTAAAATGCGTTTTGGCATGTCTGAAGGCATGGTTTTAGCAGCAGGGCCTGGCGGTGAAGATTTATGGGTTCTCAATCCCGATGATGGTGCTAAACCTGGTATGAAAGTAAAATAACCCGAAGAGGTTTCTTTGGCAAAAGAGCATCAAAATGAAACCGTAGCAATGGACGTTATTGCAACGGTTGAATCACCTTATAAAGAGAAGTTCGCTATCCCCAGACAGCCAGGTATAGTTACTTGTGCTAAAGGTAAAGTGATGTTCCTGCCTGAATATAACCATGCTGACATCGTTCGAGATATAGCCCAGTTTTCACATATCTGGGTTCTATTCATTTTTCATCAAACACAAGACCGAGGCTGGAAAGCACTTGTTCGTCCTCCTCGATTAGGTGGCAATGCCAAAACTGGTGTTTTATCCACCCGTTCCACTTTTAGACCAAATCCTATAGGTATGTCTGTCGTCAAATTAGATGGTGTATCCCTGACAAAAGGCGGTGGTGTCACCTTAGAAATTTCAGGTTTAGATTTACTTGATGGAACTCCTGTTATTGACATAAAGCCATACATCCCTTATTGCGATGCAATTTTAAATGCTCAAGCTGGCTTTGCTCAAAATAGCCCTGAAACAGAGCTTCGAGTTCACTATGGGGAATCGGTCAAACAACAACTTCAAATAATCGAAGAAAAACACCCTGATTTTTCAACATTATTAAGCCAAGTTCTATCGCAAGATCCCCGACCTGCTTATAAAAAAAATAAACCTGACTCTAAAGTTTACGGTATGGCACTCCACCAATATAATATTGAATGGCACCTTATAGAGGAAAACACTATAGAAATTATCAGCATAAAATAGAGACATATATTCCTACCTAGTTAGTTTAAACTTTACAAAGATGCAACATAATCGCTCTACACACTAGAAATCAATAGGATATTCCTGTATAAATAGTTGTTAAGTGTCATTCGAGATCTTTGCTGAATAAAAATATTATATACAGTAAGGAAATCGACTAAAAAGAGAATAATATAATGAAAAAATGGTTTTTTTCTGACAATGGAAAAGTAAGCGGCCCTTTTGGTTTAGAAGAATCGAATAAGATGGTAGCAAGTAACCCTGAACTTTATGCATGGCATCCTTCATATAGCCATTGGGTACCTGCGACATATGTGACTGAATTTGAACTATCTATTAAGCCACCAGCTGCACCTCAAGAAGTACCTCAAGAACTTATTGAGGAATTTATTGGAAAAGAGCGTGAGGCTATTGAAATCCTTGCTCGTGTAGAAAAAACATTAAATCTATCAGCGAATGCTCTAACGGATATCGAAGCTGAAATTGAAAACTACAATAATATTACCGATAAATTAAATACCGAAGTTGAAAGCGCCGTGAAAAAGATAGAACAACAATTTAAAGACCTGCAAGCAAATCTTTCTGGTGTTGGCGCAAGCAGCTTCAATTAAACGTTTTAACAACGTATTACGCGGTTAATTTACGAATTATAGAATAAAATGGAAAGGTAAATATCATGAAAAAATGGTTTTTTTCAAATAAAGGCGACATTACCTCAGCAATGAATTTTGATGAAGCTAAAGTATACTTACAAACACATGCTAACGCTTACGGCTGGAACCCTTCTTTGACGCAATGGTTACCTGTTAGTTGTATTGGGGATTTTGCCAATATATTACCTGAAAGCGATGTAGCAAAAAATATTCTACCTGAAGAGCTAGTTCAAGAATTTAAAACAAAACAAACAACACTTGAAGCTAACCTTGCTAAGCTATTAACAGGCTTCAACTCTGCAATTAAGTCCCTTGCAATATTTAGAAGAAGAATTGATACTTATACTAAGCTAACCGCTAATTTAAGCGACGATTTGAAAAACAATATTTCAGGCATGGAAAAACAGTATGCTACGCTTGAGAAAAAAGTCGGTCAAATCAAAGAAGCGATGCAAATTTCTCAAAAAGAGATAGAACAAGCGACTTCTGCTTTTAACCAAAACGCAAGCCTTGGTGAAGTGAAAATGCCAATAGCCCCACGTACCGGTTTACCTATCTCTACTCCGAGTGCTGTTACGACAAATAAAACGTCTGTAAAACCTTTAAGAACCAATAATATTAAGCCATTATTTAATGAATCAAATAAGGTTGCTAAACCTAAACTTGTGAAAGAGCAATACGTTGACGAGCTTGTTGATGAAATCGGTGATGGCATTGTAGATGAAATTGGTACGCCTGCACCAACGACTAAAAAAGTAGAAGCGATGAAAGCCGATACAAGTAAACCTTTAACTAAAAAACAAGTTGTTAGCAAAGCACAAGATAATACAGCAGCTAAAAATAAAGAAGAGAAATCAGAGTCAACTTCTCATTCTTCAGAAGCTGATAAAGGCATTAAAGGTATGTTTAAGTCGGTATTTAAAACCGAAGCCGAAGACACCGGCACTATGTCAATGAGCGAACGTATTAGACTGGCATCTAAAGGTTAAT
>CAWVWK010000004.1:0-40606 GCA_963933725.1 uncultured Colwellia sp. | reverse complement strand
TTTTTTTTCACTATTTCTGTCTTCCGTTAATGGAAGTCGCCAAATAAAAATAACTGGCCAGGCGACCAAAAGCACTAAAAACCCAGTTAACATTATATTATTTAATAAATAACTAGACCACCCGACTGAAAGGCAGATACACGATAAGGCCATACGTTTAGCTTTTAATGGAATACTTCTGTAGGTTTGCCAATCATGAATTAGCGGACCGAAAGTTTTGTTGGCAAGGAGTTTTTTCTCCATCCTAGGAGAAGATTTAGCAAAACAAGCGGTTGCGAGAATCAAAAAAACAGTGGTAGGTAACATAGGTAGAATAGCGCCTAGTATGGCTAGCCCTACAAAAAAAACACCCGCTATTTTCAAACATAATGTTTTAACTTTATGTTGCTCAGGCTTGGTTAGAGGACATTGATTCATCTCTTCTTTAGAGAGAGTAGCAAGCGAATCAGCATTCCTGTCAATAGTAGCTAAGTTAGGTAAAGATCCTATATGATTAGGCGAAGTACCTTTTGATATAGTTCGTTTCATAAGACCTCTTAGAGCAATATCGTCGGTTCTTGCCTACTAATTAACGATAGTACGATTATTTTTATCTCGGCTATTACGAATTAAAGCATTATCTGTTTCAATTTTGTTCTTTAAAATGAGTGACTTAGCTAACCGATCATAAAGCAATACATTCACTGAGGCAGCTAAATTCATGCACCCCTTCGTTGGCACATAAACAACTGCATCAGCTTTATCTATAACCTCTTGTGGTACTGTGCTGTCCTCTGGACCAAAAATATAAATAGCACTTTCAGGGTGTTCAAAGTGCGGTAAAGGTATTGCTCCCTCAACTAAGTCCACGCAGATAACTTTAGTTGAAACTGGCATATTTCCCAGTTTACTGGGCAATTCACTTAAGTTTTCTACATTCGTTAAAGCAATTTTTTTAGTTACGTTTTGTGTATCTGTATTATTGAGTTTACCTGCATACTGCGCCGCTTTATCATAACGAGTACCCGTGTAGAAAACTTGCTCAACATCATAATTTCCGGCAGCGCGCATAACAGAGCCCACATTCGTTGGGTTTTTGGGGTTTGTCAAACCGACATAAGTACCGCTAGACTTTTTACTTTGACTATCTATTTTTTCCATATTTCTTCGGTGTTGATTTTTCATAATTTTACAATGTTTTTTGTCTATTTATCGATTCGAAAGGATTAATCCTATATATATGATTAATCTCATATACAAGGTTTATATGCTTTAGTTTTTTTCAGCTTTTTTCACATTTTGCCAATATGCTTCGAGCATTACTAAGTCATGTTGTTCAAATGACTTTCCTGAATGCATAACCTGCTTCTCTACTTCATTAAATCGTTTGGTAAACTTCTTATTAGCTTGCCTTAATAAGGCCTCTGGATCTTGTTTAGCATGTCGGCATAAGTTCACCAAAGCAAACATAAGATCACCTATCTCTTCCCCTAATGCATTTTCATTAATTATCGGTGCTGATAATTCTTCTTTGACTTCCTGTACTTCTTCTTCCACTTTAGCAAATACATCTTTCATATTATGCCAATCAAACCCTACATGGGAGCAACGTTTCTGGATTTTATTCGCTTGGCTAAGCGCAGGGAGATATTTAGGGATATCGGCTAATATACTTAAGTTCTCTTGGTTATTCTTTTGAGCTCTTTCTTTGGCTTTTTCATTTTCCCAATTAGCTTTTATCTCTTCATCTGTTAATAATTTTTCATCTGAAAAAACATGAGGGTGGCGGCGAATTAATTTTTCACAAATTGACGCAACAACGCCATCAAAATCAAATAGACGCTGCTCTTCACCGAGCTGACTATAAAAAACAACTTGAAATAATAAATCACCAAGCTCTTTTTCTACCTCAGCAAAGTCTTTTTGCTCAATGGCGTCTGCAACTTCATAAGCTTCTTCTATGGTGTAAGGAATAATAGAATCAAAAGTTTGCTTTAAGTCCCAAGGACAGCCTGAATCTGGTGTTCTTAGTTGCGACATAATCCAGCGAAGTTTTTCGATTGAGGCAGTATTATTTAGCATACACTCTTCTTCTTAATAAATTACTTGGATAATAAACGTATCAACAGCTAAAGGCGATTTACTTCGGCAATATCATTTAATTGTCTAAGTTTATCTAGCACGCGCATTAGCAATTCACTGTTATTTACTTCTAATTTAATATTCATTACAACCGTTTGTTTGGCATTATCAGTATGACTGTCAATACCTACAATGCTAATACGCTCATTAGCGATAATCGTCGAAATGTCTCGGAATAAACCTTGACGATCGTTTGCGATTAATTGTACTGAAGCTTGGTAGCTTTGCTTTTGGTTTAGCCCCCACTGTACCTCAACTAATCGTTCTGGTTGCGAATTTAAAGAAGCTTGTAATTGATCGCATCCCTGCTGATGTACCGAAATACCACGACCTTGCGTTATAAAACCGGCTATTTCATCGCCTGGTACAGCAGAGCAACACTTTGCCATATGAGTTAATAAGTTACCAACACCTGATACGATCACCCCATTGCTATCTGATGCCATTCTCTTTGAATGTGTGTCTTGTTTAACTATGCTTTGGGGATCAACATCCTCAACAACACGGTGCTTATTTTCTAGCTGGTTAATA
The DNA here is from genome assembly GCA_963933725.1 of uncultured Colwellia sp. Classification (GTDB taxonomy): domain Bacteria; phylum Pseudomonadota; class Gammaproteobacteria; order Enterobacterales; family Alteromonadaceae; genus Colwellia. The sequence goes on along the minus strand of CAWVWK010000004.1, from coordinate 37,954 downwards.
AAATTAACCACTTGTTGCAAGCGAGCGTTACCCGAGCCTATTGCCGCATATAAATCTTCTATAGACTTTACATTAAAGCGCTCGGTAACTTCTTTTAAATGTGTGTTGCCAATCTGTTGAATATCCTGTTTAAGTAACTCACTTTCTAACAGATCTTTACCCTGACTAATATGTTTACCACGATCTTGTAGCTTGAAGAAATGTTGAACTTTCGCTCTGGCTCTTGCCGAATGGATATAGCCTAACTGTGGGTTCAACCAATCCTTACTGGGATTAGGTTGCTTACTCGTTAAAATTTCAACTTGATCACCCGTTTCAAGTACACGGGTAAATGGCACTATTTTTCCAAATACTTTCGCGCCAATACAACAGTGTCCTACGTTAGAATGAATATAGTATGCAAAATCTAATGGCGTAGATCCTAAAGGTAAATCAACAACATCTCCTCCAGGGGTGAAAACATAAATTCTGTCATCAAAAACCTGGCTACGTAATTCATCAATAATTTCTGAGCTTTGGGCGACATCATCCTGCCATTGCAGAATTTTTCTAAGCCATTCTATTTTGTCATCAAAGCCATTTTTTTTATCGCAAGCTTTAGCGTTACCTTCTTTATAACGCCAGTGGGCTGCAACACCTAATTCAGCATCCTCATCCATTTGTTGTGTTCTAATTTGTATTTCAATCGACTTGCCATTAGGCCCAGACACAACGGTATGAATTGACTGATAACCATTAGGCTTGGGTGTTGCAACATAGTCCGAGAATTCATTGGCTAAATGGCGCCATTGAGTGTGTACAATACCTAAAGCGGAGTAACAGTTTTGTACTTTATCAACAATAATACGTACCGCTCGAACATCAAAAAGTTCTTCGAAGTCTAAAGACTTCTGCTGCATTTTTTTCCAAATACTATAAATATGCTTAGGCCGTCCAAAGACCTTACCTTCAATAGATAAGTCTTTTAGACTTTGTTCTAAGGTAGTAACGAAATCAACCATATAACTTTCACGCTCTAAACGTGTTTCATCAAGTAATTTAGCTATTTTTTTATAAACATCAGGATGTAAATAGCGGAAAGAAATATCTTCTAATTCCCACTTCAATTGACCTATACCAAGCCTATTTGCTAATGGAGCATAGATTTGAGCGCTTTCTTTGGCTGCTAATACTCTACTTTCTTCATCGTTATCTTTTTGACCCCGTAAATCACATAAGCGCTCTGCAAGCTTGATCACAACAGCACGAACATCATCTACCATGGTTAATAACATTTTTCGTACATTATCAATATTTACACTGTTGTGTTCTTTACCCTCGCTGTTATGTAATTGATTTTGTTTTTGGCGAAGTTCTTTTATCGCGGCCATTTGCATAACGCCTTGACAAAGCTGTACAACATTTTTACTAAAATGTGTTGCTATATACTCAACATCAATAATTCCCTCATCAATTAAAGGAATTAAAAATGCAGCAACAAGGGAGTCTATATCAAGATTTAATACCGCAAGTATTTCAACCATTTCCATTGATTTAACTAAGCAAAGACTCTTCTTATCAAAAAAGCGATTAATTTTTTGCCATAAGGCTGTCAGTTGCTGGTTTTTTTCTTCAGCCAGGTTTTGTTCTTCCAACCAATGATGGAAATTTATACTTACAACTTTATGGGACTTTCTTACCGCAACCATTTAGGACCTGCTTTTCGAATAGAGTTTTTATTGAAAACGATTTTTGAAATTAATATTTAGACTAACTTAAACAACACCATTGTTTCTACATGTTTAGTATGAACAAACATATCGATTGTCGATATTTTATCAATACAATAACCTTGATTAAGCAATATCTGACTATCTCTTGCTAAAGATTGTGGGTCACAACTAACGTAAAGAACATGTGTAGCTTTCATTGTCGCAACATACTCGACCGCTTTTTCAGCCCCTGCTCTAGCAGGATCGAGTAAAACCCTATGATATGCTTGGTTGACCCAGTGGTCTTTCTCATTTTTAGCGGATAAAACTAAATTAGGCTCATTTAAATCGGCTTGGAAGAAACGTGTATTGGTAAGCTTATTAAACTTCGCATTTTGTGTCGCTTTATCTACCATCGCTTGCACCCCTTCAACACCAACAACGCCATTCACATAAGGGGCAATAGCTAAACTAAAATTACCTAACCCACAAAACAAATCAAGTACATTATATTGCTTTGCCTCATCATTATCTTCGCTAATTTCTAGCCAGTTTAGCGCTTGCGAGACCATCTTAGCATTAAGTGCCTCATTTACTTGAATGAAGTCACTATAAGAGAATTGAATTTTTACATCATTATCTAAAGTATATGAAAGTAATTCACTTTCTTGCTTGTTTATTTCGTCTATTTGCTTAAAAGATTGATTTTCTCTCCGTTGTTCAACTTTTTCTTGGCCAACTTTTCCTAGGTCAAAAAGAACCTGCCAACCATACTGTTTTTGATAAGCTTTAATTAGCTGAAAATCATTCTTTTTAAACTTTCTTAACTGTCTAATGACAATGGTTACTTTGGTATTTTCTTGTTTTGTTTGGGCATCAATAACTTCAATATGACCAATAGCATTATGTTCAGAAAGACTATTAACTAACTCGTTGAGTATCGGAAAAATAGCATCTAACGGTTTCACCAGAACAGGACAAGATTTAATTGCGACAAGTTGATTTGAATTTCTCTCTCTAAAGCCTATCGTCGCTTCACCCTTTTTATTGTACTGAACACCTATTCTTGCTTTCCTACGGTAATGCCATTGACTATCCTGCAGTGCTTTTTGCCAAGGTAATGCTTCCACCATGGATAATGCCATTCCAGCTCTAGACATCAATGAGGATGTTTTATGCTGTTTAAAGTTAATTTGCTCTGATACCTCTAAATGCTGCAAGTCACAACCGCCACATTTTAGAAAGTGCTGACATTGAGCTTTTGTACGATAAGCGCTTTGCTTTGTAACCTTTAACAACTTACCACGTGAAAACTTGTTTTTTTCTTCAAAAACCTTTACCTCTATCTGCTCAGTAGGTAAGGCTCCTTCAACAAAAAGAGATTTTTTATGGTATTTCCCGACTCCACAGCCATGACTATCTAGCTTATCTATTGAAATACTTATAGGTGTAGCATGTGTTTTCTTTACCGGTTGCTTCTTCGTAGTCGCCTTGAAAAAATTGGCCATGAAAGTTTATCCTTGCTCAAAAGCACTCGTTAAGCATTGGAGGCAATAGAGTCCCCAATGGCAAATATATTGTGAATGTCTTAATAATTACTCTCCTTTAAAATACCCTTTTCTGATCTTAAAGGACTCTATAGATAGGTTTATTTTACACTATTTATGAAGGAGGATTCTACGACCGATTACATAGGAAAGATATTTATACCAATGCCATTTAATATTCTTGTCATTAGGAATTTAAAGCGATTATTTTACCAGATAAGGCTTACATACAAACAAGCCAATGGCAGCGACTAATTCACCGTCATAATATAGATAAGGAATTCTACTTCTTTGCCAAGATGGAATGTTCAGCTCTTGCAGTATTTTTTTAAGTGACCGTGATTTTTGTCGGTAATCTGGTAAACAATTTGGATTATGATGAGCAAAGCGGATTGAAACGACTTGACCATTTTGAGGTGGCTTTAAATTACGCGAGTTAAAAACTTCACCTTCATATCTATAACTTAAGTTTCTTTTGCCTGAGTTGTCTTTATTTAAAGAGATAAATAAGCATTGAAATTTTTCAGGGAAATGAATCTTTTGTTCTTTATTTGAATCTTGTACAACTGTTTCCCAGTCACTAATATCTTGATAATCCGATGTTAAATAAAGTGATTGCTTATATCGTCTAATTACATAGTCAGCCACTTTAATGCTTGGATTCTTATCTTGAGGGGCCTTTAACTGCTGATGAACCTGTATAAGTTGCTCACTACTTGGCATGAGGCAACCTTTTAAAGACAAAAAGTAACGGAACAGATTATTAAACCTTGCTGATGAAAGAGCGAGTAATGGTTCGATAGGCAACTGAGCAAAAAAAGCTTCCTCTAGAAAAGTCAAAGACGTTTTCTCTACCAACACTTCTTTATTTTGAAGAAAAGCTAAGCATTTATCTAAATCTTGCTCGGCCATTTCATTCAGTAAACTTTGCGCTTCCAAACAATGTGTTGCACTTCTGTTGATAGTTTGACTTATACTTGGCCAGCGTTCAGACAACAAAGGCATAACGTTTTTACGAATAAAGTTCCTGTCAAACCGTGTATCATTATTCGACTCATCTTCAACCCACGCTAAGTTTTTGTTTTGCGCGTAGCGTTCAATCTCTTCACGTTTGAGTTTTAATAAAGGTCTAAGTAATTGATGACTTCCCAACTCAGAAATCTCTTCCATTGCAGAGAGCCCTTTTACACCTGAGCCTCTTTTTAAAGCTAGTAAAAATGTTTCTGTTTGGTCATCACTATGATGTGCCGTTAAAATTAAAGAAGGGGCTTTATTTAACGCTTGCAATGCCAAATATCTTGCATCTCGCGCTTGGGCTTCTAATGATGTTTGTGGTAAAGGTTTGATATTGACGTTAACCGTTTTAAATTCGACCTGAAGTAAATGACACTGTTGTTTAGCAAACAGTTGCCACTTATCCGCATTTTCGCTTAACCCATGGTGAACATGACAAACAGTGATAGGATTTAGAAGAAGGCTTTGGTGCTTTAAAGAAACTAAAGCACTTAATAAAACTTGTGAGTCTACACCACCACTATAAGCGACGATAATAGGGCTATGGCTATTGAAACGTTTCAAAAAATCGTTCAGTGATTTTTCTATCATTGCGTTTAGACTCAAAAACTCTAGGTAAGGGCATGAAAAAATAAGTATAATACATTCTTTTATGCCCTTTATGCATATTTTAAATAATTTCTATACCAAACTAGCAATAACCGAAAGACATAAGTTTTTCATAGCGCTTTTCAATTAACTGGCTTTTTGAAAGGCCGTCGAGATCAGCTAGAGATGATTTAATTGATTGCTTTAAAAGTGCTGACATTTCATCTATCTCTCTGTGAGCGCCGCCTAGAGGCTCTTCAACGATATTATCGATTAACTCAAGTTCTTTAATACGTTTAGCTGTAATGCCCATTGCTTCAGCAGCATTTGCTGCTTTTTCAGCTGTTTTCCATAAAATTGATGCACAGCCTTCAGGTGAAATAACAGAGTAAGTTGAATATTTAAGCATATTCACTTTATCGCCCACACCGATGGCTAATGCGCCACCTGAACCACCTTCACCAATAACCGTACAAACAATAGGTACGGTTAAACGGGACATAACCTTAAGATTACGAGCAATAGCTTCACTTTGTCCGCGCTCTTCAGCCCCTACACCAGGATATGCACCAGGGGTGTCGATAAATGTGATAATTGGCATCTTAAAACGTTCTGCCATTTCCATTAAGCGTAATGCTTTACGATACCCCTCAGGTCGAGGCATGCCGAAGTTACGCTTCACTTTTTCGCCCGTTGTTCTACCTTTTTGATGGCCAATAACCATAACCGGTTTACCATCTAGGCGAGCTGTCCCACCTACAATAGCTTTATCATCAGCATAAGCTCTATCGCCAGCTAACTCATCAAACTCAGTAAATATACGGGGAATATAATCTAACGTATAAGGCCTTTGAGGATGTCTTGCCACTTTAGCTGTTTGCCAAGGGTCTAAATTAGCGAATATTTTTTTAGTTTGCTCACTATTTTTTTCACGTAATTGTGAAATTTGCTCTTCTAGATCAAGATCTAGTTCTTGACCGTTATTAACTAACTCAAGCTCTGCAATTTTTGCATCAAGCTCGGCAATGGGTAATTCAAAATCTAAAAAATTTAATGACATATTTTTCTCGTATTTTTCTCGCGCTTATTATCTGCTACTGCTGATAATCATGAATTATTTTTATACTTAGTGACTATGCTTTTAATATTATGCTTATATTACTATGTTTTCATTACTTTAATTAAGCTTGCACGGGTTTATATATGTATAACTTACTTAAAGGCTAAGGTGACATTATTATCACCTAAAAGCTCTTTTAAATCATACAATAACATATCAGCTGGACTAACTCGCCATTGAACTCCAAGTTCAAGCATACCTTTCGCTTCTTCACGTTGGTAAAAAACTCGAACAGGGCATGTACCCTCTTTATAAGGTGTTAGGGTTTGTTCTAACTGATCAGTAAAGTCTTCTGACACTAATGACTTATTAACCTCGATATCTAAAGAAGACACAAAGTGCTCTCTTGCATCAGCAATGGTCATAATATCTCGGGCGGTCATTATATTACCTCCAGAGTAATCATCAAAGCTGACCTGTCCGCTACAGACTAAAATAGCATCATTTACCAACAATTCGGCAAAATTATCGTAATCATCAGGGAAGAGTCTAATATCCATTCTGGCACTTTTATCATCTAAAGTGACTAATGCCCAACGCCTTCCACGTTTATTAACAAGTACTCTAACACCTATCACCAATCCAACGGCTACCGCTTTGCCATCTCGACCTGTTGGTTGCATACCCACTAAACGAGCCGATGCATATTTTTTAATCTCAGGAAGGTATCTATTTACAGGGTGACCCGTTAAATATAAGCCGAGTGTTTCTTTTTCACCATCAAGCCATACCTCTTCTGCCCACTTTCTAACTTCTTTGAAATGTTGCCTTTCTTCTGTGTCATCATTAATCAGACCAAAAAGATCGTTCTGGCCTAGGGCTTCTGCTTTAGCATGTTGCTCTGCAGCTTTGATCGCTTCCGGTAATGTTTCAAACAGCGCGGCTCGGTGTGGTAATTCTTTTCCATCCTCTGACAGCTTGTATGTTGGCCCTAAAGCGTCCATTGCTCCTGATTTTATTAGCTTTTCAAGAATACGTTTGTTGGTTTTCTTTAAATCTAAGCGTGCACAAAAATCAAATAAATCAACAAAAGGTCCACCTGTCTTTCTCGCTTTAATGATGGCCTCTATCGGTCCTTCACCCACTCCTTTAACAGCGCCAATACCATATACAATTTGATTATTGTCATTAACAGTAAATTTGTATTGCCCCGCATTAACATCGGGTGGTAACAAATCAATTTCCATGTTGCTACACTCATCAACTAAGGTAACAATTTTTTCGGTATTATCCATATCTGCCGACATAACGGCCGCCATAAAGGGAGCAGGGAAATGGGTCTTCATCCAAAGTGTTTGATAAGAAACTAGGGCGTAAGCTGCAGAGTGTGACTTGTTGAAACCATAACCGGCAAACTTCTCAACCAAGTCAAAAATCTTCATGGCTAATTCGCCATCTACACCACGAGCAATAGCCCCTTCCTCAAAACCAGCACGCTGTTTAGCCATTTCTTCTGGTTTTTTCTTACCCATCGCTCGACGAAGCATATCAGCTCCACCTAGAGAGTAACCAGCAAGCACTTGCGCTATTTGCATTACTTGTTCTTGGTAAAGAATAATACCGTAAGTAGGCTCTAGAACTGGCTTTAAATCTTCATGTTGCCATGTTTTATCAGGATAACTGATTGCTTCACGGCCATGCTTTCGTTCAATGAAGTTATCAACCATGCCTGACTGCAAAGGACCAGGTCTAAATAAAGCCACTAATGCGATAATATCTTCAAAGCAATCTGGCTTTAATTTATCGATTAACGATTTCATACCACTAGACTCTAGCTGGAAAACTGCTGTCGTTTGCGAGGCGAGTAAGACTTTAAAACTGGCTTTATCTTCTAGGTCGATTGTGGTGATATCAATGGGCTCTTTGCCTGCTTTCAATAGCTTTTCATTAGCCATTTCAATAGCCCACTGCAAAATGGTAAGCGTTCTTAGTCCTAAGAAATCGAACTTAACTAGCCCCGCATCCTCGACATCGTTTTTATCAAATTGAGTTACCGGGTTATTACCTTCATCATCACAATAAAGTGGTGCAAAATCGGTTATGGTAGTGGGTGAAATTACAACACCACCAGCATGTTTACCTGCATTACGTGTAGTACCCTCTAGAATACGGCACATATCGATAAGGTCTTTTACATCGCTATCTTGTGCATATATTTCAGGAAGCTTTGGCTCTTCTTCAAATGCAGCCTTTAGGGTCATGCCCGGTGTTGGCGGAATAAGCTTAGAAATACGGTCAACAAAACCATATGGGTGACCTAATACACGGCCTACATCGCGAATAACTGCTTTTGCAGCCATGGTACCAAAAGTGATAATTTGTGATACCGCATCTCGACCATAAAGCTCTGCTACATGGTCAATGACTTCGTCGCGTCTATCCATGCAAAAGTCGATATCGAAATCGGGCATGGATACACGTTCTGGGTTTAAAAAGCGTTCGAAAAGTAAGTCATATTCAAGCGGGTCAAGATCTGTAATATCGAGAGCATAAGCCACTAATGAACCTGCACCAGAACCACGCCCTGGGCCTACAGGGATATTATTATCTTTACTCCATTGAATAAACTCCATTACGATTAAGAAGTAACCTGGGAACCCCATGTTATTTACAACTTCTAACTCTACCGCTAATCGGTCATCGTAGGGTTTTCTCATTTCGGCAAAATTATCTGCCGTCGTATCAAATAACTGCTTTAATCTTTTCTCAAGGCCTTTCTCTGAAACTTTAATAAAGTAATCATTAATAGGTAAGCCTTCTGTTGGAAAGTCTGGTAAAACATACTCCCCTAGACGTACCGTTACATTACAACGCTTTGCAATTTCAACCGAGTTCGCTAATGCTTCAGGAATGTCACTAAATAGTTCACACATCTCTTCTTCTGAGCGAAGGTATTGCTCAGTGCTATAACGTTTAGGACGCCGCTTATCATCAAGCGTAAAGCCATCATGAATTGCTACACGAATTTCATGGGCATCGAAGTCTGCTGGAGATAAGAACACAACTTCATTGGTTGCAACGACAGGAAAGTTTTGCTGTTGTGCAAAGTCTACCGCTTGGTGAAGGTACGTTTCTTCATCATTACGACCTGTTCTAATCAACTCTACATAAAAGTTATTATTGAAGTGTTGTTGATAAAAACTTGCCATTGATATAGCGAGTTCATGGTTACCCTTAATAAGCGCTTTACCAATATCACCTTCACGTCCACCAGAAAGAAGAATAAGCCCTTCTTTATGTTCTATAAGCCATTCTTTATCGATAACCGCTTTGTTTTGTATATGACCTCGAAGATATGCTTTAGAGATCAACTCTGTTATATTTTTATAACCAACATTATTGCTAGTTATTATAACAAGCCGAAATAACTCAGCACCTAGTTCGTCTCCCATCACCCAGAAATCACTACCAATAATAGGTTTAATCCCTGCGCCATGAGCTGCATGATAATATTTAACTAAACCACATAAATTAGTTTGATCCGTTAAGGCAAGGGCAGGCATTTTATATTCTGCAGCTTTGGCGATAATAGGCTTAACTTTATTTAAGCCATCGCACATTGAATAATCGCTATGAACGCGTAAATGTACAAACTTAGGGTCATGCACTTCTAAACTACTTTCCATTTTAACGACCTAATACACGAGCTACAGGCTTAAAGCTTTGTCGATAACAATCTAAAACGCCATGAATAATAATTTGTTCTAAATGATATTTTGTTGGATAGCCTTTATGTTTTGCAAAACCATATTGAGGATATAATTTATCCAATTCAATCATTTCTTCATCTCTAACTACTTTTGCCAATATAGAGGCCGCACTTATCTCTGCTACTCGGTCATCACCTTTTACGACAGGTTGACTTGGTATTTGCCCATGTTCTGTTTTAAAAGCAGGGGTTCGGTTACCATCTACCAAAACGTAGTCAGGAATAACTTCTAACCCTTCTACTGCACGTTGCATTGCCAACATCGTAGCATGAAGAATATTTAAGGTATCTATTTCTTCAGGAGAAGCTCGGCCTATCGACCAAGCTATCGCTTTTTCTTTGATTTCAATGGAGAGCGTATCGCGTTTTTTTTCTGTTAGTTTTTTAGAATCCATTAACCCTTCAATTGGGTTATCGGGATCTAAAATAACAGCCGCTGTAACAACATCACCAACGAGTGGGCCACGACCTACCTCATCAACACCTGCAATAACATAGGCAATAGGGTATTCAAATGGAGGTAAAATTTTATTCTTAGTCATACCGACTTATTCGCTCTTAATCTAATGAGGTGGTAATTTATTATTATTGTGTTTTATCTTTAAGTAAATCAATAACCGCATTTGCAGCTTGCTCGCTTGCATCTTTTTTTAAAGCAAGGTGGATATCTTTAAAGTGGCTATTCAGTTTACTTTGATCTTCATACAAACGTTCTTTTACAAGCGGAACAATATTATTACTGCACACTTCATCTTGTAAAAGCTCAGGCACCAATGTTTCATTTGCCAATAAGTTTGGTAAAGAAAACCACTTTAACTTAACCAACATCTTACCTAAATAATATGTTAAAAGGTTGAATTTATAACAAATAACCATAGGTCTTTTTATCAATGCAGCTTCTAAAGTCACTGTACCTGAAGCCATCAATAAACAGTCGCTCGCAGCCATTACTTCTTGAGTTTTCCCAATGATAAGGGTAACGGGTATTTCTGGTGCTAAACTCGCTTTTAATGCATTAAATTGTTCAGCTCTTCTATCACTTATCATCGGCGCTACAAAAAGCAAGTTTGGATCTTCAGTTAATAACTTTTTAGCACTTTCAAAGAACGGCTCTAATAACTTTGCTAACTCCCCTCCTCGACTACCGGGCATTAACGCTAGAATTTTTTGATCACTAGGTAAGTTGAGCGCCAACCTGGCTTGTTCTTTGTCGCTAATCATTGGGATATCATCTGCCAATGGGTGCCCAACAAATGTACAGGGAACTTTGTGCTTATCATAAAATGTTTTTTCAAAAGGAAGAAGTGAAAGCACCATATCAGTGGCTTTATCTATTTTGAAAATTCTTTTTTCGCGCCAAGCCCAAACTGAAGGGCTTACATAGTGAACTGTCTTTATGCCTTTCGCTTTCAACTTTAACTCTAAGCCAATGTTAAAGTCTGGTGCATCTATACCAATAAAGACATCGGGTTTGTTTGAGGTAAAGTGCTCAACTAAAGCTTTTCTTACATAGAGAAGTCTTCTAATTCTTCCAAGTACTTCAACAATTCCCATTACAGCGAGTTCTTCCATAGAGAATAAACTGTCAAAGCCTAAAGCATCCATTTTAGGCCCGCCAATACCTACAAATTTTGCTTGAGGATAATGTTTTTTTAAAGAGGTAATTAAACCTGCGCCCAATGTATCACCAGAATGTTCGCCGACAACGATGGCAAAGGTTGGATTGTTAATTGAATCTTCACAAGGGAGAGGGTTAGTTAAGTTGGTCACGATGAAACCCTTATAGTAAGCAATATAAATGCTTTACGTACTAAAGGATAAAGCATTTTAATGGTCATTAAGATGATACCAATAGAGCTTAGTTGTATCATCAAATACTTGTTTTTGATATATCAATTTAGTTTATCTAATAATACCACGTGTGGAGTTTTTAATTGAATCAACAAATACATCTAACGCTGTAGATTGCTCTAGTTCTTCAATTTGAGTAAACGCTTCTTCAACAGAAAGCTTTTTACGGTAAATAGCTTTGTAAGCACGCTTGATAGATAAAATGGTATCACTTTCAAAGCCACGTCTTTTTAAACCTTCGCTGTTAAGGCCAAATGGTTTAGCTGGATGACCTGATGCCATAACGTAGGCAGGAACATCTTTTAGAATAATGGCATTTGCTGCAATAAAACTATGAGCTCCTACATGGCAGAACTGATGAACACCAGACATACCACCTAAAATAACATTATCGCCAAGGTGAACATGACCAGCAATAGACGCATTGTTTGCCATAATACAGTTATCACCTACCATGCAATCGTGTGCTACATGTGTGTATGACATAAACAGGTTATTACTTCCTATTTTTGTAAGGCTGTTGTCTTGAATAGTGCCACGGTGAATGGTGCAACACTCTCTGAAGGTATTGTTATCACCGATGACAAGTTCTGTTAATTCACCAGCATACTTTAAGTCTTGGCAATCTTCACCAATACTTGCGAATTGAAAAATTCGGTTGTTTTTGCCCATTTTTGTAGGGCCATTCACCACTACATGTGATCCGATATGACAATTGTCACCAATAACCACATTACTGGCAATGTGTGTCCAAGGACCAATGGTTACGTTTTTCCCGATAACGGCACCAGGTTCGATAATAGCTTGGGGATGTATCATGGTTTAACTCTTATAATTTTGAAAATAAAAAGTGAAATGAAGCTTATACCTATCTAATATATAAGTGCTCTACTTCTTCATGAGAAAAAACGGATAAATATAAGGTATTAAATTTACTAAACTGTCGTTATAGTTTGCTTTGTAATGTAGCAGCGCTCTGTTTTGGCCATTAAAAATGATCCGGTAATTAATAGACTTGGTATTAGAGTGCTTTTCTCGCACACATTAGTTCAGCACTACACACAACCTTACCATCTACACGAGCTTCACCATAAAATTTCCACATACCACGACGCTCTTTAAGGAACTCCACATGTAAGTTTAAGGTGTCACCAGGGTAAACGGGGTTTTTAAATTTTGCTTTATCAATAGAAGCAAACAAATAAAGCTCATTCTCCACTTCGCTATCACGGCTCTTAAAGCCTAATATTCCGGTTGCTTGCGCTAAAGCTTCTAGAATGAACACACCTGGAAAAATAGCAAAATCTGGAAAATGCCCATTGAATACGGGTTCGTTAATGGTTACATTTTTAATAGCATGTAAATATTTATTTGGCTCGTAATCAACCACTTTATCAACAAACAACATAGGGTATCTATGAGGTATAAGGTTTTTTATTTCATTTAAATCGATAGTTCTTTTATTTGAGTCCAAGTTTTCTTCCTTAATGTATTCTTTTCAGATAAAAATAGATATTAAGATAAATGTATCGTTCAATAGAAACTTAGCTAACAGCTTAATTACTTGGTAATTAAGCTTTCTAATACTTTGATGCGACTGGTTATTGAATCGAGTCGTTTGATACGTGCATTTGTTTTACGCCATTCTTTATTCGATACCGCAGGCATTCCTGAAGAGTATACACCACTTTCGGTAATATTTTTTGTTACCATTGCCATACCCGTAAAGAAACAATTATCTGCGATACTAATATGTCCATTAATACCAACTAGGCCTGCGATGGTACAGTTTTTACCTATGGTTGTACTCCCTGCAACTACGGAGCATCCCGCAATCGCTGTATTAGAGCCAATAACAGCGTTGTGAGCAATATGAACTTGGTTATCTAAAATAACACCATTTTCTATAATGGTGTCATCTAAAGCACCTCTATCTATTGTTGTGCTGGCTCCAATTTCGACATTGTTGCCAACGACAACGCTACCTAGTTGAGGGATTTTCATCCATTTAACTTCTTTTTCGGTTGGGGCATAACCAAAGCCATCACTGCCGATAACAGTATTGGCTTGTATCAGACAATTTACTCCAATGCTTACCTCATGGTAAATACTGATATTAGACCAAAGCTTAGAAGATGAACCTATCGTTACATTTTTACCGATAAAGCAATTGGCACCAATTTCTACATCATCACCAAGTGAAACACCAGATTCAATTACCGCATTAGCGCCAATAGAAACATTGCTGCCTAACTTAACGCCTTCAGCAACAACTGCACTAGCATGCACACCTAAGGCAGACTTTGGTGTCGTATCTAATAGATTTGCAAGCATAGCGTAACCCATATAAGGGTTTTCCATAACGAGGGCATGGGTAGTACATTCACTTAACACACTCTCATCTATAATAACTGCACTTGCTTTGGTTTGAGCCAATTGTGACGAATACTTACTATTGGCAAGAAAGGCCACCTGACCTTCTTTTGCATTAACTAGAGTTGCTAACGAATGGATTTTTGTTGTTTCATCAAGACCACTAGCTGAATCACTTTTAGGGTCCAACACTAATTTAGCACCCAGTTTCTCAGAAATTTCAGCCAGCGTGTATTGTTTCATTGATTTATCATTGTGCATTTAAATGTATACTTCAGTAAGGTCTATTAGTTAATTTTACTTACTGCTTCAATTACATCTTCAGTAATTGTTAATTCTGGTTTAGCATAAACAGATGCTTGACTTGACAAAATAAGGTCAAATTTTTCATCTTTAGCAATTTTATCTACAGCTTGTTTAACTAGAGCAAGAATTTTGCTTGTTTCTTCGTTTTGACGAGCACCGGTTTTTTGTTGAAAAGCCTTACCTTTGATTTGGTATGCTTGGTATTTTTCGGCAATTTGCTTATCTAGGTCAGCAATTTGTTCTTTGTTCATTGTCATGCTGTCACGTTTTTTCTTTTCTTGAAAATATTTAATATCTTTTTCAAGTTGCGCTAATTCTGCTTTCTCAGCTGAAAACTCTTCTTCAAGGCTTTTCATGATATCTGCAGTTTGAGGAATCTTACCCATAACTTCTTGAAAGTTCACTACGCCAATTTTTTGATCAGCTGCCATAACAGAACTTGCTAAAAACATAGCCGATGCGGCTGTAGAGATTGCGAATGTTTTGATTGATTTTTTCAACTTCTTTTCCTCGTTTATATAAATTTTAAAAATATTATGGCTTTCATGTTAATTATTGCGCCATTGCAAATACAATACTGTTGAGCACTATATCACGGTATTCAGTTTTAACTAAAAATAATCTAATTTGTTTAGTTTTACTCTCATTTAAAGAGATGCATTAAGCAGATAATTTATTCGCGACTAGTTTAAATAGCGCGCATTATTTAATTAAGCGCCCCTCACTAACTGGTTCTATCTTTTAAACAAAACTCCAACGCTTAATAAAAATGTTGTAACAATGTGAAAATTTATCACTTGATTGCTCATCGTGCAACACGATAAGCAATCAAGTAGCGTTTACCTTTTCTGTTGTATGAGTCTACTTGATTAGAAGGTTTGTCCAATATTGAAGCTGAAGAACGCTGTATCGTCACCTTCCTCTTCACGAATAGTTTTAGCAAAACTAAAAATCATTGGTCCCATTGGGGATAACCACTGAACTGATATACCTCCTGAACTTCTAAATCGACCAGGATCAGAGAAGTCATCTAGTGTTGAAAGCTCTGCTAGGTTCAGATCTTCATAATCAGCCATGTCGAATTCCGTATCCCAAACATTACCAATATCGACGAAGAAGCTTGTTCTTACACTGTTTTCAAAACTTTCATCTAAAAATGGCGTTGGTACGATTAACTCAACACCACCTATTGCCATTGCATTACCACCTACTGAACGTGTTGATATCTGTAAGTAATCGTGATCTGGCCCTAAACAACAAGCCGAACCACCGGTTGGGTTTGGTGTTCCACCAATTGGTGTTGGATAGCGATACACAGCATGTGGGCCAATGGTGTTGTTTTCAAAACCACGCATTGTACCTGCACCACCGGCTCTGAAATTCTCCCAAAATGGTAACAACTGATCGTTACCATACTTCTCACCGTAACCATTACCATAACCTAACTTAGCTCGAGCAAGAACACTCCACTTTTGATTTCGTGTTAACGGGAAGTAGAACTTAGTATCAACATTTAGCTTGAAATACTGTACGTCTGAATTAGGTGTAGTCGCTTTAAAGCTAATGCTTTGCTGAGAACCTGCCGTAGGGAACGTACCACGGTTTAGTGTTGAACGAGAAAGCCCAATTGAAGCATCAAAGTTTTGAAACGCTAATGGCGCATCTGGATTATTTGGATCGGAATGTAAGTCATAAAAGTCCTGGATTTGTTCATAAGACTCTAGTGACGTAATTTCGTTGTTCTTATAGCCTACACCAAAATTCAAACGAATATATTCATTAATCGGGAAACCCCAATTAAGACCAACACCCCAAGTTTTATTGTTGTAGTCTTCAAGGTTTGCACTACCAGCGTCAAATGCTTGGTAAAATACTTGCCCACCTAAAGACACACCATCAACAGTAAAGTAAGGGTCAGTATAAGAAATACTTGCATTTTTAGAGTAAGTGTTAGTACTTAAGTTCAGCCCTAAACGGTTACCTGTACCTAAGAAGTTATTTTGCTGAATACCTGCATTCAAACTCAACTTAGTTTGTGACCCATAACCAACACCTGCAGTAAATGAACCTGAAGCCTGCTCTTTTACAGTAAAGTGAACATCTACAATATCGTCCTCACCCGGCACTTGAACTGTTTCATACTCTACCGTTTCTAAATAGGGTAAGCGCGACAATCTCGATTTTGAGTGTTCTACAGAAGCATTAGATAACCAAGCCCCTTCCATCTGTCTCATTTCACGGCGTAAAACATTATCAGCGGTAACACTATTGCCACTGAACGTTATTTGATTTACATATATTCGTTTACCTGGATCAATCGAAATTGAAAGTTTAACGGTGTTATCTTCATCATTAATTTCTGGAATGGTAGTTACTTTAGGGTATGCATAGCCATAACGACCCAAGAATTTGCTTATCACTTCTTCTGTATAAGTAACTTCTGCTCCGTTATACAGCTCTCCCGCTTGAAGTGGATTAATTGCTTTGATGGTATTGTCAAAACCCGCTAAGTCACCAATAAATTCTACTTCGCTGATGTTATACATTTCACCTTCAGTGACGTTCATTGTGATATAAACTGCTTCTTTGTCTGGCGTCATTGATACCTGAGTTGAATCAATTTCAAAGCGCAAGTAACCTCTATCAAGGTAGTAACTTGTTATGGTTTCAATATCACCTTGTAAAGTTTGTTTTTGATATCTATCTTGTGCCATAAAGTCCCACCATGGTGAACCATAGGTTAACTCTATTTTGTCTAGCACCTCAGCATCAGAAAAAACTTCATTACCAACGATATTAATTTGCTTAATAGCCGCAGCATCACCTTCTGTAAAGGTAAACTTTAAATTAACTCGGTTTCTTGGCAAGTGAACAATTGTCGCTTTAACATCAGCATTATATTTACCGACACTGTGATAGAAATCTTCAAGCCCCATCTCTATGCCATCTATAACGGTGCGATCAAGTGGCTCACCCACTCTAATATTACTTCCATCTAAGCTCTCAGTAAGTTGCTCATCTTTTAAATCACTATTACCTTCAAAAGAGATATCAGCAATTGTTTCCCGCTCACGTACTAAATAAATAATTCTATTACCTTCTTGGTAAACACGAATATCATTAAAGTGACCTGATTTAAACAATGTTTTTACAGATTGAGAAATACGAAAATCATTCAATGTGTCGCCAACATTAAATGGTATATGAGTTAATGCTGCACCAAGTGCAACTCGCTGCAGACCTTTAACTTCAATATCTTCGACTTGAAATTCATCAGCAGCTTGTATGTTTGTTCCCCAAGTAGCCAATAATGCGGCTAAAACAATTTTTTTTATGTTCATAACTTTTAGCTTAATACTTCTTTTATTCTGTAAGGTAACTTTAGTTCATATGACTAAAGCTTCGACTGGTTGTGCTTGTTTGTCTTTATTAATCCATTTTTCTTTGTTATGGATTTACCCCAATACTCTGTTAAAATCATTGGTAATGGCTATGGCCATTAACGCAATCAATAGTAACGCGCCAAACTTAAATCCTACTTCTTGTGTTGCTTCAGATACAGGCTTCCCAGTTACAAGCTCTATAACATAATAGAGTAAGTGCCCGCCATCAAGTACAGGAAGAGGTAAAAGGTTAATTATTCCTAAATTAATGCTAATTAAAGCGAGAAAGCCTAAAAAATAAACGAATCCGTGCCCCGCACTATTACCCGCGCCCTCAGCTATAGAGATAGGGCCACTTAAGTTTTTCACTGAGACGTCACCTGTTATCAACTTAACTATCATATCAAAGCTCAATGATATTAATTTCCAAGTCCGTTTCATCCCTTCATAGAACGCATCAAAGACACCATACGCTATTTCTACGCGATATTCACTGGGCCATTGATCAATTTTTGGCATAACCCCCAAAAAACCAATTTTTTGACCTGCAAGTTCTGTACTGCCAACGATAACATTAACATTTACATCAATACCATCTCTATCAATCCCTAGCGACATCTCTTCATTTGGAGATTGTTTGATTTTTTTTGTAAAAGTGGCCCAGCTTCCTGTAAATTCCTCGCCATCTATTTTTATTAATTTGTCACCCTTTTGTAAACCAAATTTTTGTGCTGGACTCTCATTAGATACAACAGCTATTTCATTGTGAATTTTTGGTCTAAAAGGTGTGATGCCTAAACTGTTTAGTGCAGAAGTTTTTTCTGGGGAGTACTGCCAATGGGTTGTATCTAATTTGGTTGTTTTAACATTTAAAGTATCAACAGATTTTGTTTCAATAATGATCTCATCGTGACCGATTTGGCTAATTAAGGCTAAATTCACATCTTGCCAGTTTTTTGTCGTTTCCCCCGAAACGGAAAGGATAACAGTATTTACTGGCAACTTCGCATTATCAGCAATAGAAAGTGGCGCAACTGCACTGACAACAGGCTTTATACTAGGAACACCGATTAAAAACATCACATAGAAAGCAAAAATAGCAAATATAAAGTTAGCTAAAGGGCCAGCTGCAATTATCGCTATTCTTTGATAAACAGTTTTACTATTGAAGGTTTGGTGCTTTTCGCTTTCTTTGACTGCGTCTACACGGTCATCAAGCATTTTAACATAGCCACCAAGCGGAATGAGTGCAATTATGTACTCGGTTCCATCCGCTCCAGTTTTTCGCCAAATAGCTTTACCAAAACCGATAGAAAAACGGAGTACTTTAACCCCATTTTTTCTCGCCACCCAAAAGTGTCCATATTCATGGACTGTGATTAAAATCCCCAAAGCAATAATAAAAGCAAGGATATTTCTCATTAAATCAAACCAAATAAAATCAAACATACTACTTAATGCTTCAAACCTTGTTATTGTTGTGTGCGCAGTTTTCTTGAGATGGATCTAACTTTGCAGTTACACCTATATTTTTAAGGTATTGTGTGGCGAACAAACGTACTTTTGCATCTAGAGCGATAACCTCTTCAATAGATGTCACCTTTTCTAAGACAAATTTTTTGACAGAAGTTTCATTTATTCTATAAATATCTGTAAATTTAATTGCATTGTCTAAAAAAGCTGCTACGGCGACCTCATTTGCCGCATTTAATGCTGTGCAAGCAGATTGCCCTTGTTTGCATGCTTCTATAGCTAATCTGAGATTCGGATATTTATCAAAATCTGGTGCCTCAAAGTCAAAAGAAGGCGTGTTAAAGAAGTCTAAAGGCTTCACGCCACTCTCTATTCTTTGGGGAAACGCTAAAGCATGGGCAATAGGCGTTTTCATGTCGGGATTACCGAGTTGCGCAATGACAGAGCCGTCTTTATATTGCACCATAGAATGAATAGTACTTTGTGGATGTAAAACCACCGTGATATCATCTTCTTTTAAATTAAATAGCCACTTAGCTTCAATAAACTCTAACCCTTTGTTCATCATTGTGGCTGAGTCTACTGAGATCTTTCTGCCCATAGACCAGTTAGGATGAGCACAGGCTTGGTCAGGAGTTACCGACTCAAGGTTTACTTTATTCCATGTTCTAAAGGGTCCACCTGAGCCCGTGAGCAAGATTTTACTAACGCCGTTTTCTATGAGTTCGCATTCTCCAACTTGGCTTTGCTGTGATTCAGGTAAACATTGAAATATGGCATTATGTTCACTATCAATTGGCAATAATTGAGCACCAAACTCTTTAACGGCATCGATAAATATGGCACCTGAAGTAACCAGTGCTTCTTTATTTGCAAGGAGTACTTTTTTTCCTGCTTTTACCGCAGAGAAAGTTGGCATCAAACCAGAGGCACCTACAATCGCAGCCATAACCGTATCGGTATATTGATGACTTGCAATTTGACATAACGCTTCAGAACCAGAGCTGACCATAATATCATCGCGGTTAGCCGCTTTTAATTTTTTAGATAATTTATTTGCATGTTCTCTAGAAACAACCACAACCTGTTGCGGGCTAAATTCAACGCACTGCTTAAATAACAACTCTACGCTTGAATTTGCCGATAAACTAACAACCTTAAATTTATCTGGATGTAATCGGATAACATCAAGCGTGCTACAACCTATCGAGCCAGTAGAGCCAAGAATGCAAACATTTTTTTGCGTTATCGAGTTAGACGGCATTCTTACCAGCCAAACATGATATAACAAAGTGCGAATATAGGTGCTGTTGCTGTTAGGCTATCTATTCTATCTAATATACCGCCGTGACCAGGTAAAATAGAGCCACTATCTTTAATACCAGCTTCTCGTTTAAACATGCTTTCGCTCAAATCGCCAAGCACTGAAACGACAGAAACAATCGCTGCAACACATAAAGCTGTTAGCATTTGCACACTAGTAAAATGCATAAAGTAACCTGCGATAGCCGTTAAAATACAAGCACAAACAAGGCCACCTAGGAAACCTTCAAAAGTTTTCCCGGGGCTTACGTTAGGCATTAATTTATTTTTCCCTAATGACTTACCTACAAAGTAAGCACCAATATCGGCACTCCATACAATTAAAAATAAAAACATTATTAATTGTGCACCTTGATATGAATCAAGTGTATAATCATGGCTTCTAATTAAAACAAATGCAGCCCATGTAGGTATTAAAGTAAACCAACCAAACAGAGCTTTAAGGACACAATTTTTAGACCAGAGCCCAGTCAACTTTGGATAAAGTAACATTAAAATAGCAGCGACACACCACCAAAAAAAACTTCCCCAAAGCACATAGTTTAATGCATGATTGACGACAAATGGCGCCTCCCAAAAACTGGACAAAGGAATATGCCACCACAACGCTACAATGAATGCTAACGTTGCAGCCACAAAGGCAAGTCGCTTAACTGCAGAAGTGAGTCCCATAAAGGGTCCCCACTCCCAGGCACCAATTGAAACAATTGCCAATAGAAATAAAGCAAAGTAGTTTAGTGGTAAATAAAAAATTGCCACTATAGCTGCTGGCCCTATAACAAGAGCCGTAAGAATACGTTGTTTTAACAAGTGCTGTCCTTTTTCTAAATAGAATTTACAAGTAACATGTCTTTAATCGCACATGTTGTTATTATTTTTATTTTACTTATGGTTTTTGTGCTGTTACTACTTTGAAGTAACATTCACCTGTTCGCCTGTTTTACCGAATCTTCGCTCTCTTGAGTCGAAATTTGTCAGAGCTTTTCCAAAAGCTTTTCCATCAAAATCTGGCCAAAGCGTCTCTGTAAAGATTAATTCGGCATATGCTGACTGCCACAATAAGAAATTACTAATTCGATAGTCACCGCCTGTACGAATGAGCAAATCAAGTTCTGGTAAATCATTTAAGCTCATATGATTGGTCAATAAATCTTCATCAATATCGTCGATATCCAATGTCGACTGTTTTACTTTATTCGCTATTTGCTTTGTAGCATTTACAATGTCCCATCGACCACCGTAGTTTGCAGCAACCGATAACACTAACCCTGTATTATCCTGAGTAAGTGCTTGTGATTTTTCAATACTTTGTTGAAGTTTATCTGAAAATCGAGATAAATCACCAATAACTTGAAAGCGGATATTGTGCCTATGAAGCTTTTTAACTTCTTTAGTTAAGACCATCATAAACAAATCCATAAGCACACTTACTTCTTGCTCAGGTCTCTGCCAGTTCTCACTACTAAAAGCGAAAAGAGTTAAGGCTTTAACTCCCATTTCTTGCGCTTTACCGACAGTAGAGCGAACAGAATAAACCCCTGCTTTGTGACCACTAACTCGCCTTTTTCCTTGCAATTGCGCCCAGCGACCATTGCCATCCATTATGATGGCAACATGTTTAGGGATTACTTTTTCGATCTGTGCAGTTGTCATATTTACCAATAACCTAAAGCCTAATTAGATTTCCATTAATTCAGCTTCTTTACTTCCCAAAATATCATCAACTTGCTTAATAAATGTATTGGTTATTTTTTGTATCTCATCTTCAGCTTGATGATGTTCGTCTTCACTGATTTCTTTGTCTTTTAACAAACTTTTAAAATCTGAGTTAGCGTCACGACGAATATTTCTGATCGCAATTTTTCCACCCTCAGCTTCGCCACGTACAACTTTAACTAAGTCTTTACGACGTTCTTCGGTTAACGGCGGTAAAGGAATACGAATGAGCGTGCCATTTGATTGTGGGTTTAAACCAAGATCTGATTTCATGATGGCCTTTTCTACCGCTGAGATCATTCCTTTATCAAAAATGGTAACAGATAAATTCCGAGCATCTGGTACGGTAATGTTACCAACTTGGCTTAATGGTGTTTCCATACCATAATAGTCAACCGTGATGTTATCTAATAACGAGGCGTGAGCTCTTCCGGTACGAACCTTTTTCAACGTGTTCTTTAAAGACTCAATACTTTTACTCATTCGCTCTTGAGCATCTTCTTTTATTTCATCAATCACTATAATTACCTATTTTCTTATTCAAATATTTTATGTTTACGCCTAGAATTAGGCACTATAACACAGAAAAAGATTAACTTTTCGCTAGTATTAATGCCCAATAACGGTGCCTTCTGCGCTACCCATGATCACCGATTTTAATGCACCGGGCTTATTCATATTGAATACACGAAGTGGCATACTATGGTCACGCGCTAAGGTGAATGCAGCTAAATCCATCACCTTCAATTCTTTATCCAATACTTCATCGTAAGTTAGCTTACTGTAAAGCTCCGCTTCAGGGTTTTTTACAGGGTCTTCAGAGTAAATGCCATCAACTTTCGTTGCCTTTAAAACCACATCAGCTTCAATTTCAATACCACGAAGACATGCCGCAGAATCGGTTGTAAAAAAAGGATTACCAGTACCAGCAGAGAAAATAACAACTCGGCCAGACTTTAATAAACTAATTGCGTTTGCCCAGTTATAGCGTTCACATACACCCGCTAAGTCAATAGCAGACATTAAACGTGTATTAACAAAAGCACGATGAAGTGCGTCACGCATTGCTAGACCATTCATTACGGTTGCAAGCATCCCCATTTGGTCGCCTACGACACGGTTCATACCCGCTTCTGCTAAGCCTGCGCCACGGAACAAATTACCGCCACCGATAACTAAACCAACCTGAATACCCATCTCAACTAGCTCTTTAATTTCTTGTGCCATACGGTCAAGCACTTTCGGATCGATGCCAAAACCTTCTTCGCCCATAAGCGCTTCGCCACTAAGTTTTAGTAATATGCGTCTATACGTAGGTTTGATATGGGTAGTCATAAAAAATATCCCTGTGGGTAATAAGCCAGTATAAATTAATTATACTGAAACTAACTTAAAAAATTACGCTATTTTAATACTTTTAGCCGATGCACGAAAGCTTAAAGTTAAAAAACATTAAAAATGTTAGACTTTACGCTATATATTCGTAAACTTTAATCGATAATTGATATAAAACGATAAACACCCCGTAAAAGATAAACTCTTTCATAAAAAAAACGCCTACCTTAGTTAGATAGACGTTTTTATAAAATCTAGTCGCTATTCTGCGTTAATCATAGTGGATTAACGTAAAATTTAAAGTAGACTTATGATTTAGCAGCAGCTAATTGTGCTTCAACTTCTGCAGCGAAATCTTCTTCTTTCTTCTCAATACCTTCACCAACGCCTAAGCGGATGAAGCCAGAAACGGTAACACCTTTCTCTTTAAGCACTTCGCCTACAGTTTTTTTAGGTTCCATGATGAAAGCTTGACCTGTTAAAGAAACTTCACCAGTGAATTTTCTCATACGGCCGTTCACCATTTTTTCAGCGATTTCTTGAGGCTTACCTTCGTTCATCGCGATATCGATTTGGATAGCTTTTTCTTTTTCAACAACTTCAGCTGGGACATCTTCAGGGTTGATGTATTCAGGCTTGCTTGCAGCAACGTGCATTGCAATATGCTTAAGTGATTCAACATCACCTTCACCTGCAACTACAACACCGATTTTAGAACCGTGTGAGTATGCTGCTAAGTTAGCACCTGTTACGTATTCAACGCGACGAATATTGATGTTCTCACCAATTTTAGTTACTAAAGTAATACGTTTTTCTTCAAAGTCAGCTTGTAACGTTTCAATTGAAGCTTTAGAGCTAAGTGCAGCTTCTGCAACTTCGTTAGCAAAACCTAAGAAGTTTGAGTCCATTGCAACGAAATCAGTTTGACAGTTAACTTCAACTAATGCAGCTGTATCACCTGAAGTTTTGATGATGATTGCGCCATCAGCAGCAATGTTACCAGCTTTCTTAGCTGCTTTTGCTTGACCTGATTTACGCATGTTATCAATTGCTAATTCCATGTCACCGTTAGCTTCAACTAACGCTTTTTTACAATCCATCATGCCCGCAGCTGTGCGTTCACGTAATTCTTTAACCATTGCAGCAGTAATTGCCATGAGTTAATTCCTCATCTTCTATTACCCCTAGGTTAGTATTTAACATAACTTAGGCGTAAATATTAATAAATTGCCACAAGATATTCACTTTATCAGCTTCTCTTGTGGCTGGTACAATAAGAACAATTTGACTAAATAGTGTTAACTATTCAGATTCAACAAAACCGTCTTTTTCAGCTTGTACTACGATATTTTTCTCACGGCCAGCTAATACAGCGTTAGCAGCAGCGTCACAGTATAAAGTTACTGCACGAATAGCATCGTCATTACCAGGAACAATGTAATCAATGTTGTCTGGATTTGAGTTAGTATCAACAACAGCAATTACTGGGATACCAAGGTTGTTTGCTTCTTTAATAGCAATGTGCTCGTGATCAGCATCGATGATAAAGATAACATCAGGTAAACCACCCATGTTCTTGATACCACCTAAGCTTTTATCAAGCTTTTCCATTTCACGAGTACGCATTAACGCTTCTTTCTTAGTAAGTGCTTCGAAAGTACCGTCTGTGCTTTGAGTTTCTAAATCTTTTAAACGTTTGATAGATTGACGAACTGTTTTCCAGTTAGTCAACATACCACCTAACCAGCGGTGGTTAACGTAGAATTGATCAGACTTAATTGCTGCATCTTTGATAGCATCGCTTGCTGCACGTTTAGTACCAACAAATAACACTTTACCTTTCTTAGATGAAACATTGTTAACGAAAGATAATGCTTCGTTAAACATAGGAACTGTTTGTTCAAGGTTGATGATATGAACTTTATCACGAGCACCAAAGATGAATTGCTTCATTTTTGGATTCCAGTAACGAGTTTTGTGACCGAAATGAACACCTGCTTTAAGCATATCGCGCATTGAAACGTTTGACATTTTTTTTCCTTAATTGGACTTGTATGGGGTTAAGCGTTCATACACCCAGTACGCACAACCCTTAAGGTAATAGTTTCAAAAAAGAAAACTAAAAACCGAGCACCCCTGCATACCTTTTATAGATGTATGTGATTTTAGTATTGATAGCTTTAGCATTTCGTTAAAAATAACAGACAATATTAAAGCCAATTTAAATGCATCTAAATACAGGGCTTTCTACTTACTTAATCGACAATATAGCGAATAAGGCAGACCACCAATAATTTAGCGCGGCACTTTATACCACAAATCACGATAGTTGACTAGAAAAAAAGCTAACAAACCTATTTTACTTTCAAAACTGTTAAACTTTCATTTTAGGCTCTGCTATTGTCTAAAATGAAATTTCAATAGACCCTAGTCACTCTACTTCAAGGACTTCCATCGATGTAAGGTTAAAAAATCAGCTCCTTTCGGCTTCCTCTAAACATCCCCCATAAGAAACACAATTTTTATCCTGATTAACATTAAAGTTGTTTCCAAGCATTACATTAGCTAAAATCTACTTAGCGTGACAAAGTTATTTTTTAAATACCGAGTCTCGACAGACCCTAATTTCATATATAAATATTGACGTTAACTTACCGCGCTTTTATCTTGTAATTTTCAACCTTAAGACAAAGGAAACACCATGACAATGGAGCTTTTTTTCATTTATGACACGCACTGCCCATGGAGTTATGCGACAACTCCACTTTTAAATGAAATCAGTAAAGCATTTCCTCAAATAGATATTCTTCTTTGGCACAATGCTTACTATGACGGTGAAACAAAAATTGATCAAAATGCGATTAATGAAGTGGTAAAAGCTTCAGGTGCAGAATTCGGGCAAACTTACTTAGATAACTTAGATCATAATAAAGATTCAACTTACGCCGCGAACTTAATGACTTGGGTTCAAAATAAAGAACCCAAGCAGGCATTAACTATTTTAAATAATTTACAGCGTTTTCATTTTAATTTAGGCAATGAACTTGATACAAAAGAATCAATGGAAGCGTTAATTAAAAACCTTAAACTTTCACCGCCAAGTAAAATTTTAAAGAATGATAAATTAACTAATGATGCTGAAGCTGTTGTTCATGAAATCTTTGCTCTGCAAGATGTCATACAAACAAAGGCAATTCCGGCACTATTACTGGCTATTAATGACGAGCTTATTCTATTTAATCACAATTTATATCTAGACAACCCTAAAGATATTCTAGGTGCTGTTAAGTTAGAAATAGAAAAACATGGTTAACAAAAACTGACGATAAAAAGTTCAATGTATATTCATTGAATAAACATAAATTATAGAAATATTTGACGCCACTTACATATAAAGAGATAAACGACATGGCTATCACCATAAAAAGCTCAGAAGAAATTGAAAAAATGCGTATTGCTGGAAAATTAGCATCAGAGGTTTTAGAAATGATTGGGCCTCATGTTAGAGAAGGGGTTACTACGAATGAGCTTGATAGCTTATGCGCCAAATACACAAAAGAAGTACAAGATGCTATTTCAGCGCCTCTGAATTACCACGGGTTTCCAAAATCAATTTGCACCTCTATTAATCACGTTGTCTGTCATGGCATTCCAGATGACACGGTTTTAAAGTCAGGTGATATAGTAAATATTGATATTACAGTGATTAAAGATGGTTACCATGGTGACACAAGCAAAATGTTTTTAATTGGTGATGTTTCAGCTGAAAATAGCCGTTTATGTCGGCTAGCACAAGAATCTTTATATTTAGCTATCAAAAAAGTAAAACCTGGTGCAACTTTTGGTGAACTGGGCACAGCTATTCAAAAATTCATTAAAAAATCTGGTCGCTATAGCATAGTAAAAGATTACTGTGGTCACGGTATTGGTAAAGAGTTTCATGAAGAGCCTCAAGTGGTGCATTATAAAAATAATGATAAAACAAAAATGGCAGAAGGCATGTGTTTCACCATTGAGCCTATGATTAATATAGGCCGTGCTACAACTATTTTAGACAAAGAAGATAACTGGACCGTATATACAAGCGACAATAAAAATTCAGCACAATGGGAGCATACATTGGTCGTCACCAAAACGGGTTGTGAAATTTTAACCTTAAGAAAAGAAGAAACAATTTCACGGGTTCTTCACAACTAATTTTAATACCAATTTCATTAAATAGCTGTTCTATTTTATACCTAGAGAAAATTGACAAATACAAGGCATTTATTTAAGTAACTAGTTATTCAGGACAATATGCTCTGGATAATATGCTCCTGCATTATCTAATAAGGTGTCTCGTGTGCCGTCTGCATTGTCTAATAAGCTACATTCAAGCAGCGTTAATGATTAAATAAATAACAAAGTAGTTGGTGATTTTAGCAAGTAAAAATGTTCTCATATTCAATGAGATTGATATAAGGGTGTTTCTAATGCAAATATCTGGTAACTTATTCATTCAGTTACCAGAACTATTTCAGCTCTGATTTAAATTCACATATCTTTTTTTTATTCATTATCTTAAGCAGGTATTATTTTGAACCTTCATCTGACACTCCCATCAAAACTACCCGCTCATTTCACTGATAGTTTATGCCTTACTAATCAAGAATTAACCAGTAATGATATCTGTAAATTAACGATTGATTTTAATGACTGGCTTATTGGGGCTTTTGTAGACTCTGACGTAAGTGAGTTACTTAACACCCGAGCAGACTTTGTTGATGGTATTTTGACAAAACTTTGGAGTCAACATCATTTAGATGAATTCCAAATAAGCTTAATTGCTGTTGGAGGTTATGGGCGAGGAGAGTTACACCCTTATTCAGATGTTGATATTCTGATATTAACGCAAAATGAAATTAATAATGAACTCGGCGAAAAAATATCTGCTTTTGTCACTCAATTATGGGATGTAAAACTTGATATTGGACACAGTGTACGCTCAATAAATGAATGTATAAAACAAGCAAATGCTGATGTAACAATTGCAACAAACTTATTAGAAATGCGTCATATAACGGGAAATCAATCTTTACCTGAACAGTTAATCTCTTTATTAAATCAAGATGATATTTGGACCTCAGAAAAGTTTTTTATCGCTAAGCGAAAAGAACAAAAACATAGGCACTCTCAGTATCACGGTGCAGCTTATACACTTGAACCAAATTTAAAAGCAAACCCCGGCGGTTTAAGAGACATTCAAACCATTGCTTGGGTAGCTAAAAAACACTTTTTAGCCGATTCTCTTGAGGAGCTTGTAGAGCATCAATATTTATACCCTAATGAATTAGCAGAGCTTATAGACTCGCAAGATTTTTTATGGCGTATTCGATTCGCATTACATTTTGTCGCCAAGCGTAGTGAAAACAGATTGCTATTCGATTATCAGCCAGCCGTTGCTAAAATGATGGGCTTTGGTGAAGACGGAAAAGCGCCTATTGAAAGATTAATGCAACGATTTTTCCGGATAATCTCTCGCGTTGCTGAGTTGAATATTATATTACTTCAACGGTTTGAGCAGGAACTTATCCCCTCACCTACTGATGTAACTCCAGTAAAAATCAATGAGCACTTCGAGCGCGTAGGAAATTTAATTCGTACAACTAATGATAAGATCTTCATGCGACCGGTAAAAGTCCTTGAAATATTTTTACTTATCGCACAAGAACCTAAAATAAAAGCTATAGACTCTAATACACTGAGGTTGATGAGGAATGCTCGTAGACGTTTAATTTCTGGACTGATTGACTATGCTCAGTGCCGAGCTATCTTTATGGATATCATCAAGCACCCTAGGGGGTTAGGTTTATCGTTTAACTTGATGCATCACCATGGATTATTAGGTGCATATTTGCCCCTTTGGCGAAATATTGTTGGTCAAATGCAGTTTGACTTATTCCATGCATACTCTGTTGATGAACATAGCTATCGAGTTGTTAAAAATCTTTACCGCTTCAGTCAAAAAGAGCACAATCATCAATTTCCTCTTGCTAGTAAAATTGTGCAAAAAATCAGAAAACCAGAAGTACTTTATTTGGCAGGGATTTTTCACGACATTGGTAAAGGTCGTGGTGGTGATCATGCAAAGCTAGGCGCTATTGATGCACTCGACTTTTGCTTATCTCATCAAATGAAAAAACACGATAGTAAAATGGTTGCTTGGTTAGTAGAGCATCATTTACTTATGTCGGTTACTGCTCAACGACGCGACATTTCAGATGAAACAGTTATTCAAAATTTTGGTGCCATTGTTCGCGATGAAGCCCATTTGAATTATTTATACAGCTTAACTGTTGCCGATATGCGTGCAACGAATGAAAGCTTATGGAATAACTGGAAAAGCAACTTACTTGAAGAACTCTACTTTAATACTCTACGAGCTTTTAGACGCGGTTTAGAAAAGCCTGTCGAGACACGAGTGCAGATACGAGAAAATCAGCAACAATCTCTTGCTATACTTCTTGAATATGGCTGTAATGAAGTGGATGTAAAGGCATTATGGCATGAATTAAGAGCTGACTATTTTTTAAGGTACTCGCCAAGACAAATAGCAAAACAGTGTAATGCTATTATAAATCATGATCGCAGCAGCCCTCTTGTGCTCATAAACCCTGAGCCTTACCGAGGTGGTACTGAGGTATTTATTTTCACTAAAGAAAGAGAAAATACTTTTGCCAGTACTGTAGCGTTACTAACAAATAAGCGTTTATCTATCCATGATGCAAAAATCATCACCACGAGAACAGGTTACACGGTAAATACTTTTATCGTGTTAGACTCGCGCGGCGCTGCATTACGTGAAAGCTATCAAACAACCGCAATAGCCAACGCTATAGCAACCAAACTAAAAGATAATACACATGTACATATTCCGTTGCAGCCTGTCTCTAAGAAAATTCAGCAATTTAAATTTCCAAGCAAGGTTAGCTTCTTAAAAAATAATAGTAAACACCGAACGACTATAGAGATAATTTCGCTTGATAGAGCCGGTTTATTAGCAAACATTGCTCAAGTGTTTTTAAATGAAGAGTTAAGTATCCATTCAGCTAAGATTACGACTTTTGGTGAAAAAGCTGATGATGTTTTTACCATTTCAACACGTGACAATGACAGGTTAACAGACCTTCAAAAACAAACTTTAACCGACAAACTACTTGATAGTTTACAGAACTAAATATTTATTAATTTTAATGACACAATTGGAAGAAAAATGACAGATATAACTAATTTACAAAGCATTATTGAAACAGCCTTTGAAAACAGAGCAAACATCTCTCCTGCCACTGTTCCTGCAGACATCAAAAAAGCAGTTATAGATTCTCTTGCTGCACTTAACGACGGTTCAGCTCGTGTAGCTGAGAAAATTGATGGCGAATGGGTTGTTCACCAATGGCTCAAAAAAGCAGTATTACTTTCTTTTAGAATTTGGGATAACGAAGTTATTGACGGTGCAGAGAGTACTTTCTTCGATAAAGTACCTATGAAATATGCTAACTACACACAAGAGATGTTTGTCGCTGATGGCGTTCGGGTTGTTCCTGGTGCGTCGGTAAGAACAGGTAGTTATATTGGTAAAAACGTTGTTGTTATGCCAAGTTTTGTCAATATTGGTGCCTATGTAGATGAAGGTTGTATGGTTGACGGTTGGGCAACCGTTGGGTCATGTGCTCAAATTGGTAAGAACGTCCATTTATCTGGTGGTGTAGGTATTGGTGGGGTTTTAGAGCCACTACAAGCTGGCCCGACAATTATCGAAGATAACTGTTTTATTGGAGCTCGTTCAGAAATTGTTGAAGGTGTTGTCGTTGAAGAAGGCGCCGTTATTTCAATGGGCGTTTATATTGGCCAAAGCACACGTATTTTTGATAGAGAAACAGGCGAAGTACATTACGGTAGAGTACCTGCTGGCTCAGTTGTAGTGCCTGGTAACTTACCTTCAAAGTGCGGAACATATAGCCTTTACGCTGCAATTATAGTTAAGAAAGTTGACGCTAAAACTCGCGCAAAAGTGGGCATTAACGAATTACTTAGAGCTGAATAACTTATACATTAGAAAGTAGATAGCTTTAAGTTTGAAGCTGTCAGTTAAAGAAAAAGCTCGAAAGCGAGAAGGCTTGAAAGCAGAGTTTGCTGAAACAACATCATTCCACCTTTCTTTTGGGTGGAATCTGTTTTTCTTCTGTGTTGCGAAGCTTCTCTAGGTCTCAGTAATGAAACCGATTCTCGCTTCTTCATTTTCTTAACGGATAAGTTAAAAGTTTAAAACTTTTAACTTATCCTTTTACCTTCCCCTGGTTTGCACTTTCTCTAATATGTGTAATTCGAAGCGCTATCTTGTAATTGATAAAGAAACAAAACATGCACCTGTAAGGTAAAAACTCACCTACAAGCACCAAAAAATTAATCTCATAGGTAAATTTTACTATGATATTTTTTTGACACTCTGTAAAATCCGCGTTTTATAAAATCTTTATAAACAACTTATTAACTGATAAGTACGCTAGCTCATTAATGCATGGTACAGCCCTTGCTTTTTTTGTAGGTATGGTCACTAATAATCGTTGTTTGACGTTTAGGATAATATGCTTAGTTTCAATCACTCTAAAGAATTTTTCAAAATAACTTTTATCATAGGTAGCACTATTTTATTCAGTGCTTGTCAAAGCACATCACCACAAGAAAAAAGCACTTTTTTCGCTAATAACATGTCTGATTACCAATTGATGAATTTTCTCCATAATAGACCGCCAACAAGCGATCTACAATTAATGCAATGTTTAAAAGCAGAACGAGAAAAAAACGTCGAACATTATGTATTGATAAAAGGCGAGCAAACGGTCGATAACCATTCGCTAACGAAAAGACAAAATATGCTCGATGACTCAAATAGTGTGCTGATCGTTCCTCGGTAAATGGAAGGGTGAAAGTTTGAAGCGGTCAATTTTAAGCTAAGAGATCGAAAAAGAAGTTTCGTGAAATAAGCAAAGAAAACTAAAGAATTTCCACTTCGTTAAAGTAAAGTGTAGTATCTATTAGCTAACACTTAATAGAAAATTAATCAGGTGTTAATCTTGTATAAACAACTACTCGACACTTTGATACAACATATATAAATAAAAGGCCCCTTATGCTTAAAAAAACCCTTATTGCCTCCGCTCTTAGCGCAGTATTCCTTAGCGGCTGCCAAGAAACATCGACCAATAATAACGCACAAGCGAGTGCACCAAAAGCAGAGCAAACACAAGCAGTTCTAACTGAGTCTGAAAAAGCCAATGCATTTTTTGACGAAACCTTTATGCGTGATGTGATGAGAAGCCCTGTTTACCAGAGCTATATGGGGATAAAACAAGATTACGATAAGTGGGATGACAGCTCTGAAGAGCGTACATTAGAAAACTTAGAATTAACAAAGAAAGACTTAGCGGCATTGCAGCAGTTTAATTACGATGCGCTAGATGAGACAACTAAGGTGAGTTACGACTTACTTAAACAAAGCCTTGAAAACACAATTGCTGACTTTAAATGGCGATACCATACCTACCCTGTTAATCAAATGTTCGGTACACACTCTATGGTGCCGGCTTTTTTAATTAATCAACACCAAATATCTAGCGTAGATGATGCGAAAGCTTACATTTCTCGTTTAAATGGTGTTCCAGCTGTTTTTACTCAACTTGAAAAAGACTTAGAGATTAGAGCGGAAAAAGGCATTATAGCACCTAAGTTTGTTTTCCCTCATGTTATTGACTCAAGTAAAAACATTATACAAGGCGCACCTTTTGAAGAAGGTGAAGACTCTACACTTTTAGCTGATTTTAAGCGTAAAGTGAACAAGCTTGAAATTGAAGAAGCAGAAAAGACTAAATTAATTGCCACTGCAACTCAAAGCTTAAGTGCTTCGGTGCAACCTGCTTATCAGCATTTAATCGATTATTTAGTAACGCTAGAAGCACGTGCAGATACCAAAGATGGTATTTGGAAAGCGCCTCAAGGTGATGAACTTTACAATGTGTTATTAAAGCGCACAACAACGACTGATTTAACTGCTGATGAAATTCATAAAATCGGTTTAGATGAAGTGGCTCGCATTCACTCAGAAATGAACGCTATTAAAGAAAAAGTTGGCTTTAAAGGCGACTTAAAGACTTTTATGGCTTTTATGAAATCTGACAAGCAATTTTATTTACCAAATACAGAAGAGGGTAAACAAGCATATTTAGATGATGCTGTTAAGCTTATTGATGATATGAAGCTACGTTTGGACGAAGTATTCATTGTTAAGCCAAAAGCTGATCTTCTTGTTAAACGTGTAGAAGCCTTTAGAGAAAAAGCTGCTGGTAAAGCGTTTTATCAACAACCTGCACCAGATGGCTCTCGCCCAGGTATTTACTACGCTAACCTTTACGATATGGAAGCGATGCCAACTTACCAAATGGAAGCATTAGCTTACCATGAAGGTATTCCTGGTCATCACATGCAAATTGCTATTTCTCAAGAATTAGAAGGCATTCCAAAGTTCCGTAAATTTGGCGGTTACACTGCTTACATTGAAGGATGGGGCTTATATTCTGAATACTTACCAAAAGAAATGGGCTTATACCAAGACCCATACTCTGACTTTGGTAGATTATCAATGGAATTATGGAGAGCTTGTCGTCTAGTGGTAGATACGGGTATCCATAAAATGAAATGGACTCGTCAAGAAGGTATCGATTACTATGTAAACAATACCCCTAACGCGACTTCTGACGGTGTTAAAATGGTAGAAAGACACATTGTAATGCCATCTCAAGCAACTGCATACAAAATTGGTATGTTGAAAATTTTAGAACTGAGAGAAGCTGCTAAAGTAAGCTTAGGTGACAAGTTTGATATCCGTGAGTTTCATGATGTAGTACTAAAAAGCGGTGCTGTACCACTAAACGTTCTTGAAGGCTTTGTTGACAAATGGGTAAATGCAAAAATTGCCGTAAAAAGCTAATTTTATAACACTATCTGTATAAAATTAGCTATTCAATATATTGCTTAACTTATTGCGTTAAGCTTTGCTTAGAAATAGAAAACCTTATTGTGTGTCTTAAAATTGGCATGCTTTAAGGTTTTTTATTAGAGTAGGGGTTGTTATTTAAAGTGCATTTGAAGTAGCCCCTAAATTAATCGTCTCGATTAACCTCTTTTCAAGAACAACAGAGCTATAAATTGAAAGATTAAAAGACCCTATAAAAAAAGATGTAATGATAATCAATGTAAAACAAGTAACATTATCTGTAAACAATATGGATGAAGCGACACGCTTTTACCTCAAACTCGGTTTTACACAAAGTGTTGATACACCGGGCTATTGGTCTTCTCCCGTTTTGATTGTGTGTAACAACTTCAATCATGGCACATAGATGCAGTATAAGGAGGAGACCATCACATCAGGTTATTTAGTCGGTCTGTAAACCTTTGCATTTTTAAAACCATTATCTAATAAGTATAAAGCTTGTAATTTACTCATCACGCCATGGTCGCAATATAAAAGGTAATCTTTGCTCATATCTAAATCACCAAACTTAGTAGATAATTTATAAAATGGAATATGAATAACATCTACATCATCTAATTCTAACGGATTAACTTCTTCTTCTTCAGGACTTCTTATATCGATAACAACAGCGCCTTGCTCTATGTCTTCTACTAAATCAACTGCATGAATTTCAGCTTCTGTTTCATTACCGATATCACGAATATCAAAAACGCGAGTTTCACTAACAACTTTATCTAAAATATCGAAGTCAAAGTTCATCTCTTCTTCTTCCACTTTTGATAACACAGCTTTTACCGTAGGTTTTTTAGAAATAACACCACAGTATTCAGGAATCGTTTTAGCAAAATCTTCAGTACCAATATCACGTGCAATATCAATAATATCTTGTTTATCATAGGCAGATAATGGGCGTAAAATTAAGGTATCAGTTACGCGATTAATTACGTTAAGATTGGTTAAGGTCTGGCTAGATACTTGCCCTAAACTTTCCCCTGTCACTAAGGCTTGTATTTTTCCTTTATCGGCAATTTTAGAAGCGGCACGCATCATCATTCGCTTGAGTACTACGCCCATCTGGCTGTTTTCTACTTTTTCTAATATTTCAGCCACAACTGGCTCAAAATCAACTGCAAAGAATTTTACTTTATGAGAAGCTCCAAACTTATCCCATAAGTAGTAACTTACTTGTTTAACGCCTACTTCATGTGCTGAACCACCTAAATTGAAGAAGCAGTAATGAGTACGAGCGCCTTTCTTAATCATTTGATAGCTCGAAACACCTGAGTCAAAGCCACCTGACATCAAAGAAAGTACATCTTCTTGAGTCGCGATTGGAAAGCCCCCTAGCCCTTTATGACGATGAGTGACAATAAACAGGTTTTCGTTTTTTATTTCTAAACGAATGGTCACATCAGGCTTGCGTAATTTAACGCTAGCACTTTCGACTTGCTGGTTTAAACCTCCACCAACGTATTGCTCAACCTTTAAAGAATTAAAGTCGTGCTTACCTATACGTTTGACACGAACACAAAATGTTTTATTCTCGATAGTTTTAGCGTGAACAGCTAATGTTTTCTCATAAATATCATGAACATCTGTAAAATCAGATTGTTGAACTTCTAAAAACATCGGAACACCAGGAATACATTTAAGCGCTTCGACTAATCTATCTCTGTTTTCTGGACTATTATCTTTCGTGTTAACTTCTACGTTATCCCAATTCATACGCGTTGTGATTTTTTCATCAACACGGCGTAATACGTTTTTAATATTAGATTCTAATATCTTAGTAAAACGTTTACGTACAGGGCGAGACTTGATAGTGATCTCAGATTGAAGCTTGACGATAAATTTCATCGGTATAACCTAATAATAGTCGAAAATAATGGCGCATATTATATACGCAATCGCTTCTAATACCAATTCTATTAGGATGATTACTTAGACGCTAATGATGTTTTATATGGCTTGTTGAAAGATTGTAGTTTATCAATGATAAGAAATGCTAATAATTACAACATAGTGTATGCTTTGTTTATGGGTGTTAATAACACATGTAAATTACAGGCATTAAGACTGTTTAATGTAAGAAATATCATGCCACCTTGTTTATTGAATAAAATAAGAATACTTTAATGGGCCTTCGATGTTAAAAATAATTCCTCTAATAAAATATACAGTTAGTGCAATAAGTTATGGTGTATTATTCGCTGTCATATTGATAATCATATTACCAAACTTAAACCTTAACCATATAGTTAATCAATTCACAAATCACCCCCCCCAACCCACGCAAGCTCTTACCTATGCCAAAGCTGTAAGCATTGCAAGCCCTGCTGTTGTTAATATTTACTCTGAGAATATTATCCCACAAAATGCTTACACCTCTAACGCAAGCATATCTACCCGTTTAGGCTCTGGTGTTATCATGGACAGCAACGGCTATATTTTGACTAACCTCCATGTCATTGAAAATGCAGATTTAATAAAAGTGATTTTACAAAGTGGTCGCCTTTTTTCAGCAGAGTTAATTGGTTTTGATAAAGTCACAGATCTTGCCGTGCTTAAAGTTAATGCCAAGGATCTTCCCGTTATACCTCAACAAAAAGACTTGCAGTCCTTAGCTGGAGATATTGTTTTAGCAATAGGTAACCCATTAAACTTAGGACAAACAGTAACTCAAGGCATTATTAGTGCGACTGGGCGCAGTGGTCTAAGTAGTGGCTACTTAGACTTTTTACAAATGGATGCTGCAATTAATCAAGGGAATTCGGGCGGAGCACTTATCAATAGCAATGGTATTTTGGTTGGTATTAACTCACGAAAATTTACTCAATCTAATCCTGCAATGAACATACAAGGCATATTTTTCGCCGTTCCGTACCAGTTAGCGAATAAAATAATGCGAAAATTAATTACGCACGGTACCGTTATACGTGGTTGGCTTGGTATCAGATCAGATAGTGAGTCATTTACTGCAAAAGGCTTTGTCATTGAATCTATAACGCCGAATAGCCCTGCAGAACATGCAGGTCTTCAACTGGGTGATGTTGTTTACAAAATAGGTGAAGTGCCTATTAAAAGTCTTTCTCAAGCGCTCGATATTATTGCTGAGACAACACCGAATACCATACTACCTTTTAACATATATAGAAAAGGTAAACCGCTTAAAATAAATGTCACTATTGGGAAATTGAATATCTAACAGATATTTTTCCTACATAGTTTTTATGACAAAAAACTAAAGTAGTTCGCTTTTCCTTATTTTAGTTTTCCTTTTTGTCCCCTTTGGGTATTTTTGTTTTGTTTGAGTTTAATCTAAAAAAAGTTAAAGTCCTATCTCGCTTTACATAAGAAAATACTCACTAAATCACCACTGACTTATAAAAATATGCACTGAGGTTAATTAGTGAGTAGAAACCGGCAACTCACCTTGAGCTTCAAGCACACCAAA
>CAWVWK010000003.1:0-41259 GCA_963933725.1 uncultured Colwellia sp. | reverse complement strand
TTTAACGGTTATACCAAAAGAACTGAATTATTTAGAGTTTATTAGATCTGGAACCCTTCACATTGGTGTTTTGAAAAATCCGTCGATACAAGCATCCTTGATCAAAAGTTATGTTGATAAGGAACATTACCTGAAGAAAACAATATTGAGAATGAAGTTTCTATTGATGCATTAGAAGCTTTGAAAAAGATTTTTATAGTATAAGTAAAGCCTGAAGGGCTGGGGACTTGAGGTTATAAAAAGCCTAAGTGAATTATTTACTTAGGCTTTATTTTTATAACTAACGTTAATCTTTCTCTAATGGATCGCTAGTTTTTAATGAGAACTCATTAAGCAGAGAAACAATTAAGCGGTTAATTTCACCGGCCATTAAAGTAAAATCTGCATCTAGTTTAGCCATCGGATCATCACTGTCAATATCATCATTTTGTTCATGTAATACATCAAAAAACTTTAATCTTTTAATAGCTAAATCGTCACATAAAATAAATGATAAACAATCGTCCCATTCTAGGGCTAGTTTTACAACATATTTGTCGGCATCTAAATGAGACTTGATTTCATCTGTTGTTAAATCTTGATTTTTAACTCGAATAACAGCCCCATCATCTCCTACAGCATTAAATTCTGCTTCCATACCTAATTTGAATTCATCGCCCAAGTTATGTTCAACAAGCCAATCGGTCATTGTCTCATCAACGGCTATTTCAGGATTGAAACTTGTAACAGGTAAAGTGCCTATTACTTTACGCAATAAAGCAAGTAAGTCTTCTGCTTTACCGCGAGAGCTTGAATTTACTACAACAATATTATGTTCAGGGCTTATATAAGCATGTGTGTCAGTTATGCGAGAAAAAGCTCTAGGAAGTAGTTCAAAAATAATATCTTCTTTAAATTGTTCTTTTTCTTTTTTAGTAGCGCCTCTGCCTTGCTCTTGCTCTAAAAGATTAACTTTTTCTTCAATCATCTCTTTAATAACAGGTGCAGGAAGGATCTTTTCTTCTTTTCTTGCGCAAACTAAAAAGTCGCCATTAGCACAATGAACAGCAGAACTGCCTAATTTTCCTAATGCATTCACCCAACCAAAATGTGACATTTCAGTAGAGCCACAAGGCGTAAATAAATGTTCTGAAAGATGTTTTTCTAATTCTTCTTCGGATAGTTTGAATGGGCGGGTAAAAGCAAAAAAATAAAGGTTTTTAAACCACATAAGAGGTGTCCTAGAATACAAAAAATTAAAAAAGCTATCATAGCATATTGTTCGCAGCTTAAATCATGGATTTTAAAATTTAATGCCGACGTTTTAATAAGTCTAAAAAATATGAATAAACCCATTAAATTACAGGGTCAATCGGAGGAAATAAAGTAATAAATGATGACACTTTTTTTAAATAACTTTAAAAACTTGCTCATTCTGTCACATTACTGTCATAAAAGCTGACTATGATCGCTTCACAAATTAAGTAAAGGCACCTAATAAGAGTGCTTCGCTTCTTTAAATAGAAAGTTAAATAAAAAATTACATTGAAACATTTATAGGTCAAGATATGAAACTGAATAAAACACCCCTTGCTTTAGCCCTAAGCTCATTATTAGCATTACCAGTACTTGCACAAGATAAAGCAGAAAACCCAGAGTTTATTGACTTTTACGGGAAACTTAATGTAACAGTTCAGTCAACGGATGAAGGTGGTGACACTTTTAGTGAACTTAAAAGTAACGCCTCTCGCGTTGGTGTGAAAGGTGGCTATAAATTAGATCACGGTTTAACAGCAATTTACAAGCTTGAGTGGCAAGTTAATGTAAATGACGATAGTAAAGACACACTTACAGCAAGAAGCCAATGGGTGGGTATTAAAGGTGACTTTGGTGAATTAACTGTAGGTCGTGATGATACCCCGTTAAAAGTATCGCAAGGTAAGTTTGACTTATTCAACGATTATGAAGGCGACTTAAAGCACTTATTTGTAGGTGAAAACCGTGTTACTGACTCTTTAACGTATAAATCTCCTTCTTTTAATAACTTTCGTTTCTTAGGCAGTGTGATTGTTGATAAAGAAGATAACAACCCTTTCTCTGTTGGTGTTCAATTCGGTGACGGTTCGCTGAAGAAAACAGATTTTTTCGTATCTCTTTCTCATGACAGTAATATGCCAGGTAAAAGTTCTATTTATGACACAACTCGCCTAGTGGGTATGTATAAATTCGGTGATTTACGCATTGGTGGTATCGTAACGGAAAGTGAAATTGTAGAGTACGATGCAGATCCAACATTTGTTGGCGCAAGTGAAAACGGCTATGCGGTAAACGCTTCTTATAAAATAGGAAGCTTTTTAACCAAAGTTCAGTATCAAACATTTGCAGGTGCTGATGCAATCAACTTAGGTGTTGATTACAAATTAGGTAAAAATACCAAAGTATTTGCGTGGTATACAGACCGTGAAGGCTTAGATTTTAATGGAGAAACTGTTAAAGCGGCTGACGAAGGATCATACTTAGCTATTGGTATGGAACAAAAGTTTTAATAAGCATTAATTGATAAATAAGGCTAACGATTTAAAAGTCCGGTAGTACGTCGTTAATATCGGTTTTTTATTAAAAGATTCTTATTTAAACCTGAATTATTGTTAACTTTGGTTTTTCTTGAATTTGCTTGTTATTAAATTAGTAAAATGAATTTATAGCCTATAGTAAGTGGGCTATAATTTAATGAGATTGATATAAATAAACAAAAGGAAAGGTAACGTATGAGTGGCTATGTTTTAGTTGTAGAAGATGAAACGCCTATTCGTGAGATGATTTGTTTTGTACTTGAGCAAAATGGATTTAGGTCCATAGAAGCAGCTGACATCAAAGAAGCTAAAGAGAAGTTAGTTGAACCCTACCCAGATC
The DNA here is from genome assembly GCA_963933725.1 of uncultured Colwellia sp. Taxonomy (GTDB): domain Bacteria; phylum Pseudomonadota; class Gammaproteobacteria; order Enterobacterales; family Alteromonadaceae; genus Colwellia. Next base: position 38,367 of record CAWVWK010000003.1, on the reverse strand, counting down.
TTATTCTACTTGACTGGATGCTTCCAGGTGGCTCAGGTGTATCATTAGCGAAAAAATTAAAACAAGATGAATTTACACGTAATATTCCTATTATCATGCTAACGGCACGCGCCGATGAAGATGATAAAGTAAAAGGATTAGATGCGGGTGTAGATGATTATGTTACCAAACCATTCTCTCCAAAAGAGCTGATAGCGCGAATAAAAGCTGTAATAAGAAGAGTTTCACCAACTTTATTATCAGACAGTATTGAATTTCATGGTATGAAGCTTGATCCAATAGCCCATCATGTAAGTATTAATGAAACTGTTTTAGCATTAGGACCAACTGAATTTAGATTACTTCATTTTTTTATGACGCATACTGAACGTGTATTTAGCCGTGAACAACTGCTAGATAATGTTTGGGGAACTAATGTTTATGTTGAAGATAGAACCGTTGATGTTCATATAAGACGTTTAAGAAAAGCCATTGCGGGTGATGGTCATGAAGACTTTATTCAAACCGTTAGAGGAGCAGGTTATCGCTTTTCAGGTAAAAAAATGCGTGTTCAATCTTAGCTCTCAACCTGAATTAGCTTTAAACCTAAGTTTCAACTTAGCGCTTAACCTTAACCTTAACCTTAACTCTTAAGAATAGTTATCATTAGTTGGTTTTAATCATAAACCAGCTAATAACACATTATTTTTATTTAAACCAAATACAACTAATAAGCTTAACCGGCCATTAAATAGAAAACACCATGATAGAAACAAGCAATGATAATTTTCGATTTAAAGCGGGTATTGAAGCTTCTCCTGATGCAGCCATTATTTTATCGCCAGAATTAAAAATAGTTTCTGGTAATAAAAAAGCGAAGCGATTACTTGGTTTAAACCTTCCTGAGGATATAAATAAACCCATTACAGACTTAATTCGCGACCCTGATTTTAAAGAGTATTTAAATGCCAATACTTTTGACAGCCCTTGTATCATTATTTCTCCGCTAAACAATGAACTGCAATTAGAAATATCGGTCATGGCATTTGGCAGTGAGCGGGTTATTCTAATGGCCAGAGCTAATTCTAAGTATCACAGAATGAAAAAGCTTCGTCGTGAATTTGTTGCTAATGTATCCCATGAATTGAAAACACCTTTAACCGTCGTTCGCGGCTATGTTGAGATGATTCAAGAAACGGAGAAGGAGCTTGCTCCCCATTGGTACAAAGCTTTCGATACTATTGAAGGGCAAGTATCAAGAATGGAACGCTTAGTGGAACAATTATTGAGCTTATCAAAAGTAGAAAATAATCGTGACGATTTTGATATGAAGCCCATTGATATGCGCACTTTAATTGAGAACCTCGTTGAAGATGCATACTGGTTAAATCAGGAAAAAAAACATGTGTTCAATACCAATTTAGCAAAGGGTATTGAAATTTTAGGAATGGAAACCGAGATCAAAAGTGCTTGTGCCAATCTAATTGCGAACGCTATCACATATACTTCATGCAGTGGTGACATTGATATTTCATGGAAACGCGAAGGCGATAAAGCTGTTTTTAGCGTAAAAGATAATGGCGAAGGTATTAAAGCCGAACATTTAACCAGACTTACAGAGCGTTTTTACCGAATTGATAAATCGCGTTCAAGAGAAACAGGCGGATCTGGTTTAGGATTAGCTATCGTAAAGCATGTTTTGCTGCATCATAAAGCTGAATTGGATATTAAAAGCGAATGGGGAGAAGGAAGCCAATTTTCTATTTATTTTAATATACATTAAATCGTTCAAAAATAAAGCATTGTGCTTTTTTTTTGTTCGAACGATTCGTTATTTTTTATCTAGATCAACTTTTGATTGTAAAAAGTGTTTATCCCATTAAAATGCCTCCTCATATTTTTATTAGGAATGCATTCATGTCTCAAAATGAAGAGTTTAAAGACAGTACTTCAACAGGTTTAGTATCATTAGTAATTGCAGCAATTTTTGCTTTTCCTTTACTACCCATGTTGATGGGCTGGTTTACTATGTTACGTTAAGAATTATTTAGGTAAGGCCGTGATCAGGCTTACTACCCCATTAATATCGGTAACGTTAGAACATAAAAAACACTTTTTAAGCATGTCTTAAAAAGTGTTTTTGTTATAGGGCTACTGAAGTTCAGGTTAAAGATTAATATCAACAACTAAATCGTTAGCAATATTCTCTAATGCTTCTACTAAGTCATCAATGTTGCCACCCGTTGCAACTTGTGCCTTGGCTTTAAACATTAATTGTCCAAAATGAGCAGCGCTTTCTTGCCTACTCACAAGTTTTATTAAGTTACCGCCTTGCTGGTGGATAACAGCCGATACTTCTTGAATAATACCGGCTCTATCGTTGGCAGTAATCTCTAGGGTTAAGTTAACTTCTTCAGGTGTTAAAGTCTCTTTAGCTAGCTTAATATCACATTGTAAACCAGCAATTGCCTTTAATTCCTCGATTAACTTTTCACTATGCTCAGGACATACTTCAACTTGTATTACACCAGCAAAGTAACCTGATAAATGGTGTAGGCTACTTACTTTCCAGTTGCCATGATGTAGCTTTATTATTTGAGAAAGGGTTTCAACTAAACCTTTTTTATCTTCACCAATAAAAGAAATAACTAAATGATGCATAACGTCCCCTTAACCTATTTTTTTGTATTTAATTCTATGAGGCTCAATAACCGCATTACCATATGTTTTCTTCATCCAAGCTTCATAATCGGTGAAGTTTCCTTCATAGAAGTTAATTTTCCCTTCGTCACGATAATCTAAAATGTGAGTCGCAATTCTGTCCAAGAACCAACGGTCATGAGAGATAACCATAGCACAACCAGGGAACTCTAATAAGGCTTCTTCGAGCGCTCTTAAGGTTTCAATATCTAAATCATTGGTTGGCTCATCCAGCAGTAATACGTTACCGCCCGTTTGAACAAGCTTAGCTAAATGTACACGGTTTCTTTCACCGCCAGATAAATTTCCAATGATTTTTTGTTGATCGTTTCCTTTAAAATTAAATCGGCTCACATAAGCTCTGCTTGGTGTTTGATAGGTGCCTATTTGAAGGATGTCATGGCCTTGAGATATTTCTTCATAAACAGTCTTGCTGTTGTCCATGTCATCTCTGAACTGATCAACACTAGCAAGTTGGACCGTTTTACCTAATTCAATGGTACCAGAGTCTTGCTTTTCAGCACCTGACATCATCTTGAATAGTGTCGATTTACCCGCACCGTTAGCACCAATAATACCGACAATCGCGCCTTTTGGAATGCTAAAGCTTAAATCGTCAATGAGCATTCTATCGCCAAACGATTTTGTTAAATTTTTAACGTCAAGTACCATATCTCCAAGGCGTGGCCCAGGTGGAATATAAAGTTCATTGGTTTCGTTACGTTTTTGACTTTCTTGGCTATTCAGTTCTTCAAATCGAGCCATTCGAGCTTTGCTTTTAGATTGTCGCGCTTTAGGGTTAGAGCGAACCCATTCTAATTCTTGCTTAATGGTTTTTTGTAAGGCGCTCTCAGCTTTGCTTTCTTGATCTAAACGAGCATCTTTTTGTTCTAACCAAGAAGAGTAGTTACCTTCCCATGGAATACCGTGACCTCTATCAAGCTCAAGGATCCAACCAGCTACGTTGTCTAAGAAATATCTATCATGGGTAATCGCGACAACAGTGCCTGAGTAGTCATGTAAGAAACGCTCAAGCCACGCAACTGATTCTGCATCTAAATGGTTGGTAGGCTCATCAAGCAGCAACATATCAGGTTTTTGTAATAATAAGCGACAAAGTGCTACACGGCGTCTTTCACCACCACTAAGTACTTTTACTTCTTGATCCCAAGGCGGCAGGCGTAAAGCGTCAGCTGCACGTTCAAGCACGTTATCAATGTTATGGCCATCGTGCGTATTAATAATATCTTCTAGTTCGCCTTGCTCTTTAGCTAAAGCGTCAAAGTCTGCATCTTCAAGAGCGTATTCATTATAAACTTCATCAAGCCTTGCCAATGCTTGTTTTACGGTGGAAACAGCTTCTTCAACGATTTCTTTAACCGTTTTAGTCTCATCAAGTTCTGGCTCTTGCGGTAAATAACCAATTTGTGTTCCAGCAAGTGCTTTTGCTTCACCTTCAAATTCTGTGTCGACACCCGCCATGATGCGAAGTAGGGTAGACTTACCTGAGCCATTTAAACCTAAAACACCAATTTTGGCGCCAGGAAAAAAAGATAAAGAAATATCTTTTAAAATAGTACGTTTTGGTGGGACTACTTTAGAAACTCTGTTCATCGACATGATGAATTTATCAGGTAATGGTTGTGCCATAAAAAGGGATTCCTATGAAATTGTTTTTGATAAAATTATGATATTGCTTGATATGTAGCAAGTTTAACACTTTTTGAAAAAATAACCGAGTTAGATTTCTATCTTAAAAGTGATTCAGCGTTATGAAAAGTGAGAAAAAGTAATTAGGCGCAAACAAGATGGTAGGTTTGTCAGCTAACATGCTTTAGGTGTAATACCAATCTCATATAATGGGTTTAATTACCAATGAGTCCATTAATATGTGCAACAACACTTCGCCCTAATGCACTGTGAGCATAGCCACCTTCAAGTACTGAAATGATTCGACCTTGGCAGTGTTCATCAGCCAGTTTTTTAATTTCGTCTGTAATCCAACGATAATCACTATCGACCAAACTAATTTGTGACATTTCATCTTCACTATGCGCGTCGAAACCGGCAGAGATAAAAATGAGTTCAGGTTTGAATGCTTGTATTGCAGGCAACCATTTTTCTGTAATAGCTTGTTTAAAACCTTCACTTTTCGTGGTTGCATCTAAAGGTGTATTTATAATGGGTGGCGTATTACTCTCTTTCATCTGAAAAGGATAAAATGGGTATTGATAAGTTGAACAAAATAAATAATCAGAAGGGGTACTTACTTTATTTAAAATAATATCTTCAGTGCCGTTACCGTGATGAACGTCAAAGTCGAGAATAGCAATACGTTTTACTTGATATACATTTTTAGCATATTCAGCGGCTAATGCCACATTATTAAAAAAGCAAAAGCCCATGCCTTTATTGTGTTCCGCATGATGTCCTGGCGGTCTAGTCGCGCAAAAAGCAGACTTTAAAGTACCTTCCATGACAAGGTCTACGGCATCAATTGCTGCACCTGCCGAAAGCAAAGCAGCAGGCAAGGTAGATGGCATCATTAAAGTATCATCATCTAGCTGGAAAGTACCTGTATGTGGTGCATTATCAAAGATATGTTTAATATAAGCGTCTGAATGGGCTAATTTGAGCCACTTTGTATCGATAGGGTTGGCATCAAATTGGCGTACTACATAATCAAGACCACTTCGAATAAGTTGATCATTAATCGCTGTTAATCTTTTAGCGTTCTCAGGGTGATGTTCACCCATGTTATGATCACCACATTTGTAATGACCGATAATACCTACTGTCATGTATTTTCCACTTATTTATTATTTTTCATTGGTCTGGTCATTTGTCTTGTCATTTGTTTTTTCAAGTAATGGTAGCACTAAGCTCACTTCTTCAAAGTCATCATTTGCTTTTTCTGTAAAGCCAGCCTTTTTAAAGACCTTTAACATAGGACGATTGTCACGTCTAACATACGCAACAAGACTGTCTAAAGCGCGTTTTTTTGCAACTTTAATCATTTCTTCTAATAAGGTGCTAGCCATACCTAAGCCACGTAGCGTCTCTTTGATCACAAAAGCCACTTCACCACTGTTGTTAGCTTCAATGAAATAATATCGAGCAACTGCTCGTATCGCTTCTCCTAGATTACTTTTATAGGTAAAGCATAATGCCAGATCTTTATGCTGATTAACACTGACTAAATTACAAGACTTTTCACGCGTCATTTGAGTAACATGCTGGTTATATCGCATAATTAGCGTTTCTTTGTTATGTGAATAAAAAAACTCTTGTAGCATACGCTCATCAGCTGGTCGTAAGGGGCGAAGCGTATAGGTGATATCTGAAAAGACAAATCTCTTTAATTCTACTTTACCTAGCTCAGGCACAGAGCTTGGGGTTCTTTCTTGATATTCTGGCACCCAATAATGTTTACGAACATCAGACAGTAATTTATCTCTAAACTTTGGGTGGGCTATGCGAATTAGTTCTAGCGCTCGTTCACGAATACTTTTACCGCGCAGCGATGCAATTCCAAACTCTGTAACCACGTAATCTACATGTCCGCGAGAAGTTACCACGCCACCACCTTCAGTAATATGGGCGACTATGCGCGATATCTTTCCATCTTTGGTGGTTGAAGGTAGAGCTATGATAGCTTTACCTCCTTTACTTAATGTTGCGCCGCGAACAAAATCAACTTGTCCGCCAATGCCACTGTAAAAGTAATAACCGATAGAGTCTGATACTACTTGCCCTGTTAAGTCGACTTCAATGGCGCTATTAATAGAAACCATATTATCGTTTCTTGCTATGGTTACTGGCGAGTTTATATGGTCAGAAGGGTAGAACTCTACATGTGGATTACCGTCAACAAAGTCGTAAACTTTTTGTGTGCCTAGGCAAAAAGTGACAACGGACTTTCCTTGATGAAATGTTTTTTTACGATTATTAATAACGCCACTTAGCATTAAATCAATAATACCGTCTGATATCATTTCACTATGAATACCTAAATCTTTATGGTTGGCTAAATAGCGTAATACCGCTTCAGGAATTTTACCAATACCAATTTGTAAGGTAGCGCCATTTTCAACTAGCATGGCAACATACTGACCTACTTGTTCAATGCGTTGATCAAAAGCAACAGGCAGTAATTCAGGGAGTTTTTGATTGACATTAATCCAGTCATGTATCTGGTTGATGTGAACAAAACTATGACCATTTGTACGGGGCATTTTTTCATTAACTTGTGCGATAACATATTTAGCAGACTTAATTGCTGATGAAATAATATCAACACTTACGCCTAACGAACAGTAACCATATTCATCTGGAGGGCTTACCATAATAAGCGCTACATCGAGAGGTAAGCTATTTTCACTAAATAAGCGTGGGATATCTGATACAAAACAAGGGGTGTAGTCTGCACGACCTTGCGCGATGGCTTCTCTAATGTTTTTACCGCCAATAAAGAGAGAGTTAACTTTGAATAAGTCTTTGTGCTCTGGCTTAGCCCAGACATTATCTGACAAGGTTAAAATATGCACCGTTTCAATATCATGAAGGTCATGGTTGTTTTGGATTAAATCTTCAATCAACGCATTAGGAACAGCTGCGTTTGAGCCAATAAAAATTCTATTGCCAGATGTCAGGTATTTTTTCCATTCAATACTACTTTGTACTTGATATGTAAAAGCCATAAGTGCCTATTCTTAGGTATGTTAGATTTATATTCATTATTTTTTCTGCTCGTTTTAAGTATAACGAATTATGCCCAATAATCTAAATAACCTGATGAACCCAGTTTAAGAGATAACTTAGCTTGTTGATGCATTTTAGCTTTACACCCCATGTTTCTAGCTTGATATATTTCTTGATTCAAGGCAAATTTATGCGTCAATAGCTTGCCTATTACAGCTGAATTTAACGCAGAAGCTAGGAAAGTAGCTGCTAGAAAAGCATTTATTAAGCCGAGTTTAGGTTAACCAGCTTCTTTGCGGTTAATCAAATTGTAGTGTTCATCAAAGAAGCTCTTTTTGGTATACTCCTTGCCATCTAAGTTATCACCTGTGATATCAAACCTAATAGAGCTGTCCTTGTGTCAGGAAGAAAAGTGTCAGGAATAAAAGTGTCAGAGCCAAAAATTTTCATTATCGGTTTACCTAGAACAGCGACTACCAGTGTTTGTTTAGCCTTATTAAAAATGGGTTATAAAACAGCCCATAATGCCTATACGGCTCAGTCGTTTATTGATGCCCAAATACTGGCGGATACGCCTATATTTTGTGATTACCAACAACTTGATAAACACTTCCCACAGAGTAAATTCATTTACTTAACCAGAGAAAAAGCAGCTTGGACTGCATCCATTAAACAGCTACTACAAAGGATGATTGTTAATTTACAGCGACCAGATGGTGGTTTTAATCCACATTTAAAGCGCTGTTATAATGAAATATTCTCACCTTTAAGTCGTGAAAACATTGAAGATGATGACTTCTTACATGGCTGCTATCTTAGGCATCATCAAGGAATAGAAAGCTACTTTGCAAACAGAAAAGAAGACTTACTAACCATTGATGTTAATGATGAAGATAGTTTTGATAAAATGATTTCTTTTTTATCTATTTCGAAAGAAAATGTAAAGTTACACCAGTTTGAACGTATCAATATGGGCGGTAAGGTAAGGGCATGGCAAGACATTAATAACCCATTAAAAGTGGAATCTACTAAAAAAGGTCGTATTGATAAGGTACTTTATTAAAAGGTATGAGTTAAAAGGTATGAGTCAAAGCGTATTGCATTCCTATAGATAGAAAGTGAAAAGCAATACAGTAAAAACAGCGTATATAGCAAGAGAAAATGATTATGTTTGAATTAAAGTTTAACACTCCACAAGCTTGGACAGATGCCGTTATGGCAGATTTCGATTCTTTTTTAAAGGATCACGCAGGAGCAGAGAAAAAAGCATCGGGTATGGCTATGGCTATGTTGTCGCATTATCCTGATAAACCGAAACTTGTTCGGGCGATGACAGATTTAGCGATTGAAGAATTAATTCACTTTAAGCAAGTGTTAAAGCTGTTAGTTGCTCGTAACGTCACCCTAGGTAATGATAAAAAAGATCCGTACGTGAACCAAATTCGTCAACTTTTTAGAAATGGTACCAACCTTTTCTTAATGGACAGGTTACTTGTTGCTGCGGTTATTGAAGCACGCGGACATGAGAAGTTTTTCTTGGTTTCACAAGCCTTGCCGCCAGGAAGAGATAAAGACTTTTATGTTGCTATTGCTAAGTCAGAAGAGAAACATAAAAACTTATTTGTTGAACTTGCTTATGAGTATTTCGATAAAGCGATAGTTGACGAAAGACTCGAAGAAATTTTAATTGCGGAAGCAGAAATCTGTAAAGCTTTACCTATTAAAGCACTGTTACATTAATCGCAAAATTTCAAAATGATAGGCGCTATATCCGTTTCATTTAAACAAAGGGAATTATTTTCGATGAAGATACCATTTGAGAGTTTAACAAAAGCACTTATCACACAGCGAAAATCGGTACACGATACTTGTCGCCAGTTTGCTAAAAGTCCTAGCAAGGGAAATTTGAGTAGAGTTAAAGGGCTTTTTAAGCATTGTGGTGAAGATGTTTATATTGAGGCGGGAATTCATTTTGACTATGGTGAGCAAATTAGTATTGGCTCTAGAAGCTACATTAACGTTAATTGTACTCTTATTGATGCGCCCAAAAACACGCAAATCCAAGTAAGTATTGGCGAAGACTGCTTCATAGGCCCAAATGTACAATTGCTAAATGTCTCCCACGATATGGCACCTGAAAAACGCTTACAAAAACACAATTATGCCGATAATATTTTATTAGGAAATAATGTATGGCTAGGCGCTGGCGTGATTGTTTTAGCGGGTGTTAGCATTGGAGAAAATAGTGTTGTTGGGGCGGGAAGTGTAGTGACAAAATCGCTTGAAAGTAACTGCTTTTATGCAGGAAATCCGGCGATGAAAATACGTGACCTTTAATGCTCAGCCTGCTTCTTAACAGTTTTTTATAAAGTTTATTATTAGACCAAAAGTTCGTTAATGTTACTAAATCATAACAAAACTAGACAAATAATAAACTTATAAAAATATAAGCCATTGTTTTTATTTGTTTATTTTTTGGTTTGTATATTGCTTACTTTTGAGTATTCTAAGAAATTGAAGTTTTTTAAAGCAACAATATTAAAATAATTTAAATAAAAGGATACAACATGAGCGTTATTTTAGCGGATAGGCCAACAGAAAGTGTACGCAATGAAGTAATTGATCAATTAGTGATGAATTACAGTCATGGAGAGCTTTCTTATGAAGCTTTTGAACGTCGTTTAGACAAAGCCATGGAACTTGCTTGTAACGAAGCATTGGTTGAATTAACTAAAGATTTGCCGTTAAGTGTTGATAAAGCTTTTGTTGAAAGTAAAAAGCAAGATCTTACCGCCAATTATCATCAAGGAAATGTCGAGCCTTTAGAGAAAATGGTTAATGTTTTTAGTAACAATAGCCGAAAAGGTGTGTGGTCTGTTCCACAAGAAATACATTACTTGAGTTTTTTTAGTGGCACAGAATTAGATTTCACTGATGCTAAATTTGGCCGGTCTAATGTAAACATTAAAATCATCAGTGTGTTTAGTGGCAATACGATTTATGTACCAGAAAACGTTAATGTGGTTTCTAAAGCTTTTTGTATTTTTGGTGGTATTGAAAACTTATCATCAGGGAGTGATAGTGAACATGTACCAACCATTATTATTGAAGGTTACTCAATCTTTAGTGGTGTTTCGATTAAAATTAGACGTAGTTTAAAAGAGCACTTTGTTAATCTTGCCGATAATTTAAAGAACTTGTTTTCTTAAACCTATTCTCATAAATATTTTCTTTTAAATAAAGATGAGTTTTTAAGCCTGAAGGATCACCTGCGGTATTTATAATAAGGTTTTGGGCCTTTTAAAAAGACAGATAGGTGGAATAGCCTATCTGTCTTAGACAGTTTTAGCATTACAAAATAATGTAAAGGAGCAAGTGCCCTTTATAAGACTCAATGCTACTCAACCGTTATTGTTATTTTCTTTGATACAACAGCTGGGCTATGCGGTACATGTAAATGATCGCCTAAAATTAACTGTAAGGTATGAGTACCTTTTTCTAAAGTTAATTCGGTTTGCGTTTGACCACCACCAAAGTGAGTTACTTCACTTCCTAAAGACTTATCAAGCGGTGGTAAAGTTTTAGCATCAACCAATAAATGATGATGCCCAGTATGCTTTCTTTCAATGCCAGCAGGCGAAACCCCCATGCCTTTCAAACCAAACTGAACGACAAAGGTTTGTGGGACTGTTGCACCATCAACGGGTGAAATAATATAAGCAATTGGCGTATCTTCAGCTTTATGAAAAGCAAAACTGGTTGACATAGCAACCGTTAAAAGCGTAATCACAACCAGAGTTTTTTGTGTCATTTTAGTGATTGATTTTTTCATTTTATTTCCTTTTTTCGTTTTGAATTGTTATTTATGATCACACTTTATATTTATGGCTTGTAAACACCTTATAATACTTAAATTAGCCAAGGTAAAGCTAATATATTGAACTGAAAGCTCTTTTGCCATTAACCCAAGTACTAAGAACCTTATTTTTCCATAAGTTGCTTTCTTCTATAGTAAAGGGATCATCCTCTACGAGTATGAAATCAGCTTTTTTACCTTTAGCAAGAGAGCCGATAATTTCTTCTTGGTGACCGCTGTATGCCGCCGCCTGTGTAAACGTATTAAAAGCCTCTAGTCGGGTCATCTTTTCAGACTCTATCCAACCGCCTGCAGGTTGGTTTTGATGATCTTGTCTTGTTACTGAGGCATGAAGGCCAAAGAAAGGATTAGGAGACTCAACAGGAAAGTCAGATCCTGCGGCAATTACCACATTTGCATTATATAAACTTCTCCATGCGTAAGCACCTAATAATCTTTCTTTTCCTAATCTGTCTTGTGCCATATTTTTATCACTTGTCGCGTGAGTTGCTTGCATTGAAGCAATGACGTTAAGTTGTTCAAAGCGCGGAATATCTTGAAGCCTAAGTACTTGTGCGTGCTCTATGCGATGCCTTAAATGCGCAGTATTTGAACTTTTAATGTGCGTTTCATAGCTATCGAGTACTAACTGGTTAGCATTATCACCAATGGCATGGGTATTTACTTGAAAGCCTAGCTTCATGGCTGTGGTCATAAAGTTTTTTAACTCTGGACCATGATGTAGTAGTAAACCTCTATGGCCATGCATGTCAGAATAGTCTTCAATTAACGCAGCACCACGACTACCTAATGCACCATCTGCTTGAATTTTAACACTATTGAAAGTTAACATGTCATCTTGGCTTTTAAATAAGCCCTTTTCGAGGACTGCTTGCCAATTAGGCGTAGGTAAATACAGCATGGCATTAATGCGAATAGGCATATTATTTTCAGCACTAAGTTCTTTGTAAAGTTTAAGGTTATCCTCATCAATACCGGCGTCATGCACACTGGTTAAACCCAAACTCGCTAAAGAATTCATTGCTTTTAGCAGTGCCATTTTATTTTCAGCTTTCGTTGGCGCTGCTATTTTATCTAAAATTAAACGCATGGCGTTATCAATGAAGATACCGGTGGGTTGACCGCTTTCATCGCGTATAATATCGCCTCCACTTGGCGTTTTAGTTTTTGGGGTAACACCCGCAAGTTCCATTGCTTTAGAGTTTGCCCAGCCCGCATGGCCGTCAATACGCTCCAACCAAATAGGTGTGTTAGGAAAATATTTATCGAGCGATTGTGCACTAGGGTATTCATTCGAAGGCCACTGCACTTGATTCCAGCCACGGCCTTGAATCCAAGTGTTTTTCTTAGATGAGTATACATCAGTATTAGATTTTACATAACTAACGACACGGTCAACCGACTCTTGCTCTGAGGTGCTATTAACTAAATCGACGGTTAATAAACTATGGCCGTAACTTAAAACATGGCCATGTGCATCAATTAAACCGGGTAATAAAGTTTTACCCCTGCCATCAATTACCTTTATTTCTTTATTTAAAGTTAAGGATGCAGAATTCTTATAAAGTTTATCTATTTTGTCATCAGTAAATTGAATAGCAGTAAAAGTAACAAGCTCTTTATCTTTAAGCGTATAGCCTTTTACATTTTTTATTAGGGTCGTTGAAGCATAACTAAGGTTACTAGTGAGCATCAGAGCAAGAACACACAAATAAGGTTTGATCATATTGTTACTGTTTATTTAAAAAATCGGTGAACTATCCTAGCAAGTATGACTTTTATTTCAAGGGGGGAAGGTTGAAGGTAAAGGCTTTTGTATTTGTAGATGAGGTTTTAACTTTATGATACTAACGACAGAGATTAGCCCATTTTACCCGCAGACTACACAGATGTGACAAAGGCAATACAAGTTAAAAGTTTTGAGCTGTCAGTTAGGAGTTAAGAAACGGAAAGCGAGTTTTCGAGTAGCGATTAACGTCAAGAGACAAGTCTTTTATACCAACGATCGCACCGAGGCGCAACACAGAGCAAGGCCTACAGCAATTTTTTCACTTCTCAGTGGGAGGCGGAACCTCTTTGTGCTCTCAGTGATGAATAGTATTTGTACAAACTCCACTTTCCAGTATTTCGGCCTTCAAGCCTTTTCATGACTGCTTGTTATTTCCTCCGGCTTTTCCTGTTTTTACCCTCCCTTATCTGCTTCATTTGCGAGCAAAGAGTAGGTAGTTTAGCTTCTCGCTTAGAAAGCTGTAAATAAAGTTATTAGTCTTTATATCCCCATGGGATAACAGGTTTTTCAACCGTTTTTGTTAGGTCGAAATCAACTCTAAATTCACGTCCTTGTCGGATTAAACGATAGGTGAATTTTTCAGGGTAAATATACATTTGCCATATATTGCCAATAGACTGAGGAATGCCGGTTTTTACAAAAAGCTCTTTAGAGTAATGATCCGCAGGAAAGCTTTGCACTTGTGCCCAACCCGCATCAACCGTATGGCCGCCATACATGGTTGAGATATCATCAGTTCCGTCTTTATGTCGGTGATCATGCTTTAAGCTTAAACCGCTCCCTGTTTTTGTAATAATCCAAGTTCTAGAGGCATCTGTGCCAACGTGAAAAGGAATTTGTAGTTCACTTTCAGTACACTTTCTTACGTGCATCACTAACTTACTGGTATGAAAACTTGAAGGGGGCGCATTATCAACAGCTACTTTTCCTTCAAAAGACTTTCCACATAGGGCTTTTAAATTATTGAAAAAAGTATCATGGTTAGGAATGGAAACTAAAGGTGCTTTTGCTAAAGCACTTGTCGATACTAGTGCTACAGACATTGCTGAATGGGTGAGTGTTTTCTTCAGTGTTTTCATTATTTATATATTCCCAATAGTGTTGCTGATATTTAAATCAAGCTTTAATAGTATAAAAAGGATTGAAACAGGCAAAACAAGTCAAGCAAAAACCGAAACTCTACTTTTTTAACATGGATTTTAAATCAGCAAACGGGTTGTAGGTTGCCGTGTCTTGATTATTATCACCGGCAATAACTTCACGCTGGTATTGCGCTTGGTCAGTATATTTATCGTGTTCGTTATCATGACAATAAATACAAAGTAATTCCCAATTACTACCATCGTTTGGATTATTGGTATGGTCGTGATCTACATGGTGTACCGTAAGTTCTTTCAAGTTTGAAAACTCAAAAGCTCTAGCGCATCGTCCACAAAGCCAAGGAAAGAGTTTTAACGCTCTGTCTCTGTATCCTTTTTCTTGTTGTTTATAATGGGCACTTGTGCCGAATCTATCAGAAGACATAATAATACTCGCTACAATTAAGATGACTTGTATTGTAGGCCTTACTGACAATGTTAGAAAGTGTTTTGTTAATGCTGTTTGCTATTTAAAGGGCGTTAAATAAATTTAAAAATAACCTCTACTGTTTCGTTAGATAGTTGTTATCGCTGGAGGAGTTAGTTGTGTTATTCAGTCTTTTAATGCAAAAAAGGGTACATAAAAAAACCGGTTATCTTAAATCAGATAACCGGTTTTTACAGAGGCGTTAAAGTTTGAAATTTAACCAATAAATTTACGCGCATTTCTAAACATACGAACCCAAGGTGAATCTTCACCCCAGCTTTCTGGATGCCAAGAATTGGCAACCGTCCTAAATACACGCTCAGGGTGAGGCATCATTATCGTTACGCGCCCATCGGTTGTTGTAAGTGATGTAATACCATCTGGTGAGCCATTAGGGTTAGCAGGGTATGTTTCAGTTACATCGCCGTAGTTGTTGATATAACGCATTGAAACTGTTCCAGAGTCATTTGCATGTCCAATCGCCTCTTCAGAGCTAAACTCAGCATGACCTTCACCATGAGATACCGCGATAGGCATTTTTGAGCCAGCCATTCCTTTAAATAGCACAGAAGGGCTTTCTTGAATTTCTACTAAAGAAAAACGTGCTTCAAATCGCTCAGATTTATTCTGAACAAAATGTGGCCAAGCATCACTACCAGGAATAATTTCTTTAAGGTTTGACATCATTTGACAACCATTACAAACCCCTAAAGAGAACGTATCTTCGCGTTCAAAGAAAGTTTTGAACATCGCTTTTGCATCAGCATTGAATAAAATTGATTTAGCCCAACCTTCTCCCGCGCCTAATACATCGCCATAAGAGAAACCGCCACAAGCAACTAAGCCATTAAAATTGGCCAGATCAGTTCGGCCCTCTAGAATATCTGACATGTGAACATCTATAGCAACAAAACCCGCTCTGTCAAAAGCGGCAGCCATTTCAACATGAGAGTTAACGCCTTGCTCACGTAAAATAGCAATGCGAGGGTAGGTATTATTTTGAGCATCTTTTACAATTAAATCGGCAACAATATCTTCATTTATGTCAAACGAAAGTTCTACGTTTAGACCCGGGTCTTCGGTATCAAACTTAACATCATGTTCTTGTTGCGCACATTCTGGGTTATCACGTAAAGATTGCATCTTATAAGTGGTTTGTGCCCATGTTGTTCGGTAGTAAGTGCGAGAGTTCTCTAGCACAACTTTATTGTCACGACTAAAGCGAATAGTATCTTCGTTATTAAGTTGGCCGATGTCAGTGCAACAGTCTAAAATACCGAACTTTTCAAAAACAGCATGAATGGCATCTGTATCACTTTCACGAATTTGAATAACAGCACCAAGCTCTTCACTAAATAAGGTGTCAATATCGTTACCTAATGGTGAAGCAAGTTTTGATATATCAATATCTACGCCAGTATGACCAGCAAACGCCATTTCACAAACCGTTGTGAATAAACCACCATCTGAGATGTCATGATAGGCAATAAGCTTTTGCTCGCGAACAAGTGTTTGCATTGCATTAAAGAAACCCTTTAATATTTCAGGGCTATCGACATCTGGTGTTGTATTACCTAATTGTTTATAAACTTGCGCTAAACACGAACCACCTAAACGGTTTTTACCCTTTGATAAATCAATAGCAACAATTTTAGTGTTTTGGCCTTTGCTGTCTAATTCAGTATTAAATTGAGGTGTTACCGTTTTACGGATATCTTCAACCACACCAAAAGCTGTAATAACAAGTGACATAGGAGAGGTTACCGACTTTTCTTCGCCATCTTCATCCCATTGAGTTCTCATTGACATAGAGTCTTTACCCACGGGAATCGTTAAACCAAGCGCAGGACAAAGTTCTTCACCAATCGCTTTTACAGCCTCATAAAGGCCTGCATCTTCACCAGGGTGACCAGCAGGAGACATCCAGTTAGCAGAAAGCTTAATGCGGTTTAATCTCTCACCATCAGAGCCAGCAATATCAGTACCTGCGATGTTGGTTAAAGACTCAGCCACAGCTAAACGAGCTGAAGCGCCAAAGTTGAGTAAAGCAACTGGCGTTCTTTCACCTAAAGACATTGCTTCACCATGGTATGAGTCTAATGCAGAAGCCGTTACACCACAGTCTGCAACGGGTACTTGCCAAGGGCCTACCATTTGATCACGGTTAACCATACCTGTTACCGAGCGATCGCCGATGGTAATTAAAAACGTTTTTTCAGCAACAGTAGGTAGAGACAAAATGCGCTGTGCGGCGTCTTCTAAACTTACATTATCAAACGTTAAAACATCACCTTTGGTTTGTTCACTTTTTACGTCTTTATAAATTTGCGGTGTTTTACCTAACAATACGTCTAGCGGTAAATCAATCGGTGTTTCATTTTTAGTGACGCCAGCAAAGTGTGCATCGGTAACGGTTAATTGTTCTTCTTCAGTTGCACGACCAACGACAGCAAAAGGTGCTCGTTCACGCTGACATATTTTCTCAAACGTCGCTAAGTTTTCATCTGAAACCGCAATAACATAACGCTCTTGTGATTCATTACACCAAATCTCATGGGGTGCCATACTACGTTCGTCATTTGGCACATTACGTAATTCAAAAATTCCACCGCGACCACCATCAGACACTAACTCAGGGAAAGCATTTGATAAACCACCAGCGCCAACATCATGAATAAAGGCAATAGGGTTTTGTTCGCCAAGCTGCCAACATTTATCGATAACTTCTTGACAGCGACGTTCCATTTCTGGGTTTTCACGTTGCACTGATGCAAAATCGAGGTTTTCTGCAGACTGACCAGAAGCCATTGAAGATGCAGCACCACCACCTAAACCAATATTCATTGCAGGCCCGCCAAGAGCGATTAAATGTGCACCAACAACAATCTCTTGTTTTTGAACGTGTTCATCTCGAATATTACCTAACCCTCCGGCAAGCATAATTGGCTTATGGTAACCACGAACCTCAACGCCATTAAATGAGTTTACTTCTTCTTCATAAGTACGAAAGTAACCTAATATAGCTGGACGACCAAATTCATTGTTAAAGGCGGCGCCACCTAGCGGGCCTTCCAGCATTATGTCAAAAGCCGATACAATTCTACTTGGCTTGCCAAAGTCGGTTTCCCAAGGTTGTTCGAAGCTTGGAATACGTAAGTTAGAAACAGAGAAACCAACTAAACCTGCTTTAGGTTTAGAGCCAACACCTGTTGCCCCTTCATCGCGTATTTCGCCACCACTGCCTGTTGCAGCACCTGGGTATGGAGAGATAGCGGTAGGGTGGTTATGTGTTTCAACTTTCATGAGTACTTGAATGTCTTCATGGTTATAACCATACACGTTGGTTTCTGGGTTAGGGAAGAAGCGTCCGCCTCTGTTACCCACCATTACCGCAGCGTTATCTTTGTATGCGCTTAATACGTAGTCACTATTTTTTTCGTGCGTATTACGTATCATTTTAAAAAGAGATTTCTCTTGAATAACACCATCTATTTTCCAGCTGGCATTGAATATTTTATGACGACAGTGTTCAGAGTTCGCTTGAGCAAACATGTAAAGCTCTATGTCATGCGGATTGCGACCTAACTTAGTGAAATTTTCAAATAAATAATTAACCTCATCTTCAGCTAAGGCTAGCCCTAATTCAATATTGGCATTAACCAAAGCGTTTTTTCCACCCTTTTCAATATCGATAACGGTTAATTTACCCGGCTCTGCAGATGAAAATAAAGCTTGAGCTTGCGATAAATCAGTAAAAATAGATTCCATCATGCGATCGTGTAGCAGGCTATTTAACGTGTTTTGCTGCTCTTGGTTTAGTTGAGAGCCTTCGATGAGTTCAATATAATAAGCCAATCCTCGTTCTAAACGGATTATCTTATTTAAACCACAGTTGTGGGCAATATCGGTGGATTTTGATGACCAAGGAGAAATGGTACCAGGGCGAGGTGTAACTAAAATAAAGTGTCCAGATGGAGCGTGTTCTTCTATTGTTGGGCCGTATGTTAGTAATTTATCTAACACAATGTTTTCAGAAGAAGAGAGCTCTTCTTTTAAGTGGGCAAAATGTACATGTTCTGCGTAGATGCCAGCGACAGGAAGTTGTAATTGTTTGCAAAGGGATAACAGCTTCTTTACTCTGAATTCTGAAAGCGCAGGTGCGCCACGGAGGTTTTTTATCAGCAATGTCATAAAGTTAATACCACGTTTTAGGTATTACGCCACTTAACAGGCGCAATTAATTATTATAATAGGTTTACGCGCTAAACTTAAAAAAACATTTTCAGCTAACAAATAAGCCTATGAAAATTTCGCGCACATTATAGTTGATTTTTATATCTATGATAAGCATTAATAAGTCAAATGAACTAAAAAAAAACTTGGCTATTGCGTCAATACAATCCACAATAGAAAGATGAAAATTATCTATAGTAAAACAAATAACCATCAACGATTTAGGGCTTTTTTTGATAAAGCAATTGTATTCGTTGTTTTGTGCTTCTTTTTGTCATCTTGTCAACAAAATGAAAAGCATACGAGCTTTTCAACGATTATTGAAAGAGGTTATATCAATGTAGGCACCTTATACGGGCCGACAACCTTTTATTCTGATAAGGATGCAGATAGTGGTTTTGAATTTGAACTAATGGAAAAATACGCTGAATTTATTGGGGTATCACTTAAGGTTACACCAAGCTACAGCTTAGAAGAGTTATTTCATAAAGTTAATAATGGAGAAGTTGACTTTTTAGCTGCAGGACTTTCTATTACACAAGAGCGCTTAGAAAATTATAGATTCGCACCAAGTTACCAAAGTGTTGTGCAAAAGTTAGTATTCAAACAAGGAAAGGATTGGCCACGAAAAATAGAAAGCCTTAACGGAAAACTGTTAGTTACAGCAAATTCAAGCTTTGTAGAAAACCTTTCAAATTTAAAAGTGACGTATCCAAGTTTAACATGGCAAGAAACGGCGGAGTTAGACACAGAAGAACTTTTACAAAAAATACTCAATGAAGAGATTGATTACACTATTATCGACAGTAATAACTTAGCGGTTAACCGGCGTTATTATCCTGAAATCAGTATTGGCTTTAGCATAAATGAAGAGGAAAAATTAGGATGGATGTTAAGTAAACATGTTGATGATGCATTACTGTCAAGCTTGGTTGAGTTTTTCGGAAAAGCCCACCAAGATGGCACTTTATTCGCCTTAAATAATAAACATTATGGCCATATTCAAGCTTTTGATTACGTTGAAACTCGTACCTTTATCAAAGCAGTAGAAACCACCTTACCTAAATACCAAGCGTTATTTGAAAAATATGCGCTTGATATAGATTGGCGTTTATTAGCGGCAATAAGCTATCAAGAGTCACACTGGAAACCTCATGCAAGGTCTGCAACCGGTGTAAGAGGAATGATGATGTTGACCTTACCTACTGCAAAACAAGTGGGGATAAAAAATAGATTAGATGCAGAGCAAAGTATACTTGGCGGTGCTAAGTATTTTAAACGCATGTTAGATAAAATCCCTGATAGAATTTCAAATCCCGATAGAATTTGGTTTGCCCTTGCTTCGTATAATATAGGTTTTGGTCACTTAAATGACGCCAGAATTATCACCCAGAAACAGGGCGGAGATGCAGATAGATGGGTTGACGTTAAAACGCGTTTACCATTATTGCAACAAAAGAAATTCTATAAGAATACAAAATATGGATATGCTAGAGGTAGTGAACCCGTTAGTTATGTAGAAAACATTCGTCGTTACTACGATACGTTAACTTGGTTAGATAAAAAAACAAATGTGGCTCAAAATGAACTTTAACTTTTATTTCATAGAAACGATTATTACAGCAAGGTTAGTTAACTTTAAATCGGCTTAATAAATACTTCTCTAACCGCCTTTTTTTCCTAGTTTTCGTTAAATTCATGTGCAATAGGCAAGTTATTGATGCATAAACTTGCCTTGAATCAAGAAAAACCATCAAGCTAGAGTCAGGCTTATTTATCTAAAGCATAGAAATTTATTAAGTAATCTCCTAAACCCGAGCTTATGTTAAGTATTGTAACTATGACTGCTGGCGTTATTTTATTTCATAAAATTGTAATATTGTTATTAGATACTGCTCGAAATTATAAAACGACTATTTTTAAAAGTGAGCATATATGAAAGTAAAAAAACTTAATGTCGGCAACTACCGCAAGAAGCATTTAAAGCAACAACATCAAAAAGTGAATGTGAGACGAATACTCTTTTTTAGTCAAGCCCATCACCAGGTTTTAGCTCAAGATTCTACAGGCCTAAATAACTTGAGCTCGGTTTAATAAATACTCATCTAGCAGCTTTTTTCCTAGCTTCTCAGTTAAATTCATTTGCAATAGGCTAGCTATTGACACATAAATCTTCCTTGAATCAAGAAAGACTATCAATCTAGCGCCAGGCTTATGCATCTAAAACAATATATATCAACAAGTTAAGTTGTCTCTTAACCGAGTTCATTAGGTTAAATAGCTAAAAAATAACGTAATAAAGCGCTATTTTTATAAAGGGTTATTACTAACTTAATCACTTGGTTAGTTAACCTAAACCAAGTTAACCTAAAATAATGGCAGTTTCATCAAGGTCATTACCTTGTTTATCAATTAAACAGAATTGATTAAAACCAATATTGATAATGTCATCGGCTTTAAGTGTTTCACGAGTTACTTTTTCACCATTTAATTCTGTACCATTGGTACTATTTAAATCCTCTAAATAAGTTACTAGTTGACCGTCAATGAAGGGGTCTTCCTCGGTGACGAGTTTTGCATGTGAAGAGCTTACAGCAGGATCATTAATTTGAATATCACAAAGAGATGATCTTCCTATTACTAAAGAGCCAATCGTTAACTCCCATTTGTTGATGATTACATCTTCAACACTTAAGGCTAAATATGCCATATATACTCCTGTTATTTCTTATTTAATTTATATCTTATGTTATCTAAAATAGGGTTAAGCGAGTAATTTTAAAACCCCAAGGGTTAAATTATCTTTACTCGATTGCGACAGTGCTTGTTCAACCATATCATTGCAAATAGGTTGAGTTTCAGAGAAACTTGATAAATACTTACGAATATCTTCGTCACTAATGTAATCGTGCAATCCGTCTGTGGAAAGCATGATGACATCATTTTCTTCAATATCAAATGATAATGTATCAACGTCTATTTTCTGAGTGACCCCAATAGCTTGAGATAGTAAGTTGTTAGTATTGGCATTTTTAGCCTCAAGTTCAGTGATAGCACCTTTTTTTAGGAGAACTTGAATCATCGTATGGTCAGTCGTTATCTGTTTTAAGTCGTCTTGCCTTAGAAAATAAGCACGGGTGTCACCTACCCAGCCGATATAACAAGTATTATCGCATACAACCATCAAAACACCTGTTGTTCCCATTCCTTTCAACTTAGGATCATTCGTACCAGCCTTAACGATCTCTTGGTTAGCTGTATTGATTTGTGATGAAATCCATTGTGGCCAATCAAACTTAGCCATATTTTGAGAGGTACTTTTATGCAAAATTAGCCATTGCTTTTCTATACTTGAAATAAGCATATTACTGGCAATTTCTCCTGCACTATGACCACCCATTCCGTCCGCAACTAACATCCAGAAACATCCACTTGCTTCATCGATTCCGTAGTTGAGTGCATCTTCATTATTTTTGCGGTAATTACCTTGATGACAAAGGCTTTCAATATAGTATGTCATAAATTTTTCTATTCCATTTTACTACTTTTTATTTTGAAAACGATAATGCTAGGTTAAGCGTTTTTAAAATCTCTCTTTAGGGCATTTTCTAAAGCTAATTGAAATTCACCCATCGTTTGGTAGCGTTTGTTGATATCTTTGTGCATTGCTTTATTAGTGATCCTTTGAGCACTAGCAGGAAGCTTTGAATTAACTTGGTTAACCGCGGTTGCTTTACTTTTTGTTATCTGATATGCCACCGTCGCGATAGACTCTCCTTGGAAAGGCAAAATACCAGATAATAACTGATAGAAGGTAACCCCTAAGCTGAAAATATCGCTTCTTCCATCTACTTTTAAGCCCAGTATTTGCTCTGGTGACATATAGTATGGACTTCCCATAATAACCCCAGTTTTTGTTTTACTGTTGTCACTCACATAGGCAATACCAAAATCAGTTACAGTTACTTTGAATAAATCATCATCAAATATGACATTAGCGGGTTTTATATCTCGATGAACCACATTTTGTGTATGTGCATATTCTAAGGCATCAGTAATCTGAATCATTAGCTGATAAACCAGTGCTGGTGGTAATAAATTTTCAGGCTTAATAAACTCAGATAAAGGAGCACCAGTTAATAAATCCATCGAGATGTAACCAAGATCCCCTTCTTCACCCACATCGTAAATAGTAACTATGTTTGAGTGACTCAATCCCCCTGCGGTTTGTGCTTCACGGAAAAATCGATTTTTAGCTTCTTTGTATTCTTCTGCACTTTCTTGGGTATTAAGTTGTAATGTTTTTATGGCCACATGCCTGTTTATTTTAGGATCGACTCCCTGGTAAACGATGCCCATAGCTCCCTTACCTAAAACACCTTCTACTTCATAACGACCAAAGCTTGTGGCTTGAAAGCCTCGCTTTTTGGTTAAGGCCATTGCTTGCGCTTGTTCACTAGTTACTAACATGGTTGCGTCTAAATCATCGCTTTGAGAAGAGGAGGTCGGTGAGTTTACTAAAGAAGCTTGTTGCTTGTTTTTGACTATTTTTGTCGATGATTTACTAACAAGCTTTCTTGGTGTTTTAGTCACCGAGTTTATATTTTTTGTGCTTGGATTATTGTCTCTATTACTTTGATGTTTATAAGCGGCAATAAAGAGTTTATTTTCGCTTTTATAAGCAAGCATTAAGCCCCAAGTCGCAAGAAGAGTTAATATATTCGGTAAAATAGACATCCACTGCTGCTCTCTAAATACCAAATATTGAGCACAAAGAGCGCAAGCTATATAGCAAGAAACGATAATAAATTGCTTTTTAAAGGAAAGGGGAATTGAAAACCAAAGTAAGCCTATACCCGCTAGAAGCAAAAGCCCAGTTAAGGCAATAACCGGGACAGTTTGGTATAGGTATTGATGGTTTATTAATGTTTCAAGTACTCGAGAAGTACCATTGTTATTAGATATGTTAGCTTCACTGATAATTATAGCGCTAAAGTCAGATTGCAGAGATGTCGGGTTTTGGGGGTTATTTTCTTGATTTAAAAGGAAGCGATCAATAGAGGTAGGTTGTTCTAAATGGCTCTGAATGTAAATTTCACCATTAAAACCTAAAGGCCAAGTTTTCAATGTATTCTGATGTGTAGCAGAAAGCTCAATATGCAAACCTCTTTGTACTTTCATTTGATGGTTAAGGACGAGTTGCCTTAAAATCTCTCCATCTAGCGTTAAATAAGTTTGGTTATTATTACGCCAAAATAACGAATGCTTTTGATGGTATTCATTGACTATAGGGGAGTAAACGAATAAAGAAGAAGTATCACGCTTTATATCAGTTCTATTATTATAACGAATTGGATCTAAAACACTGTTAAAATTGATTTCATCTTTATTTGTAACAGATACTGAAGAAGAAAGGTTGTGACTTCCGATAATGAGCTTCGACTTTCTGGGGTTAGCTTTAAGGTATGTTTTTAGCGAATCTATAAACCCGTCAGATAGTTCACCTAAAAAAGCAATTGGGGTTTCTTGATAGAGCTCTAATACTGATTTTATATTGTTAAAGTTTTCATCTTTAAATGTTGAACTAATATTGGCAATAGTATTCGGTGAATCTTTTGTTCCCCCTTTACTTTTAAATAGTAAATCAATATTAAATTGCTCAATCTCTTCGAACCCATCTTGTTGATGATATAAATAGCTGCCTACCCAAAGTAGAATAATAAGGTATAACCAACCTGTTTTATGAAAAGGGAGTAACGGTTTGTTCATAGAAAGATGAAACCTTTATGCTTTTAGCAATTTTTATTATTAATTTGTTTGTGGAAAAAGAAGCGCGCTATTCATTTCACACGTATTGTATTTTTGAGATGCTATATTTACTTTAGCATTAGGCGAGGACTGAAAAAAGCTTTAATGTTTTAATCGACTGCTTTTTAAACCTTTCTTTGCAAAGTAGTATGCTAATAATAGACTTGTAGGGTTATTTAGTTTTTTTGAAGGACTTTTTAAGCTGTTTTTTTTCTTTGCGTCTGCGCTTAAAGAAGTCAGATAACAGCTGACTACATTTTTTAGCGAATTGTGCTTCAACCTTCGTCATTTCAATTTGGTGATTAAAGCGTTCATCAGCAATTAAATTTATTACGCTACCGGCGGCACCTGTTTTGAGATCGTCACAACCATAAACCAGTTTTTTAATCCGGCTATGCACTAATAAACCAGCACACATAGGGCAGGGCTCTAATGTTACATAGAGTGTGCAATCGAGAAGTCGGTAATTATTAAGATGCTCTCCAGCTTCTCTAATTGCAATCATTTCAGCATGTGCAGAAGGGTCGTTAAGCATGATAGACTGATTATATCCTTCACCAATAATCTCCCCTTGATACACAACAACCGCACCTACAGGTATTTCGTTCTGCTGCTCGGCTAGTTCGGCAAGCTCGAAAGCACGCTGCATAAACTTGATGTCATCATCAGAGCATTTTGTCGAAGTTTTCTCTGCGGTATCAGTTGCTATATTTGCTTTGGCGTTAATTATTGTATTAGCCTGTGCAGCGCTATTTGTCATTAATTCAGTGGAGTGGTTGTTTTTATTCATAGAAAAATTTCCAGTAAATCATTAAGGTATCTATGCCCTAAAGTGGTCACTTTCCACAAGTCTTCTTGGCTTTTATTTTTTGTTGCTTGCTCTGGGTCTTCTTTAGGCGTTTCTACAGACAATAAGCCCTTATTTTTTGCTTCATTTAAACCGGGTAATAATAGATCACTACTTAACCCTGTGCGCTTTTTAAATTCACTTAAACGAAAAGTACTTAAGAGTCTTAAACGGTTCATCATAAATTCAAAAGGCAGTTCGCTTGCTGTAACAATATTGCATTGATCTAGATGTGGCCTGTCTTTGGTCAGGTAGCCTTTTGGATGCTTAACTTTAACAGTACGTTTTATCATGAAGTTATCATGTTCATCTAAACAGGTTAACTTTCCATGAGCGCCACAACCAATACCAATGTAATCGCCAAAAGTCCAATAATTTAAGTTGTGTTGGCATTGCTTTTCCTCTTTAGAAAAAGCCGATATTTCATATTGAACGTAACCATGTTCTTTTAAAATTTCAAAACCTTTATCTTGTATGTCCCAAAGTACTTCATCTTGGGGTAATTTGGGTGGTCTGGAATGAAAAGCGGTATTAGGTTCTATGGTTAGCTGATACCAAGAAATGTGATCTGGAGATAAACTAATGGCTGTTTTTAAGTCTTCTAAAGCATTTTCAAGTGATTGGTTGGGTAATCCGTGCATTAAATCAAGATTGAAGCTTTTCACACCGCTTGTTTGAGCTAGTTCAGCTGCAACCTTAGCTTGTTCGACACCATGTATACGACCAAGCTTTATAAGCTTTTCAGATTCAAAGCTTTGCACACCAATCGATAAACGAGAGACGCCCGCTTTGGCAAAGCCTTCAAATTTTTCTGCTTCAACGGTTCCTGGGTTTGCTTCTAAAGTTATTTCTATGTCGGCGCGGTATTCAAAGCGTTGTAAAACTTGCTTGAGTAATGTTTCAATGGCTTTGGCAGAGAAAACACTTGGTGTACCGCCACCAATAAATATTGAATGAAGTGGTCTATTATGTAACGCATAGCTTTTGATGTCAGTATCGAGATCTTTTATAAGTTGTTCAACATATTCTAATTCATCAATATCATGTTTAAGCGTATGAGAATTAAAATCGCAATAAGGACACTTCTGGACACACCACGGAATATGAATGTAT
Organism: uncultured Colwellia sp.; assembly: GCA_963933725.1. Lineage (GTDB taxonomy): Bacteria > Pseudomonadota > Gammaproteobacteria > Enterobacterales > Alteromonadaceae > Colwellia. The sequence goes on along the minus strand of CAWVWK010000003.1, from coordinate 11,754 downwards.
AAAGACAACGGTGGGAGGACCTGAATATTTTCAGTTATATTGTTGTTGCTTTTAGGCAAAATGGTTTGCTTATTCATTGTTACTGATTAGAACCTGCATGGTTGGCTATATGTATTAAGATATTTATTGAAATGGCTTTAAATTGTGTTTTAACTGATGTTTTAAGTAATTAGTTTTTCGATTTTTTTTACTAATAAGGCAAGAGCTTGCCCCCTATGACTGCGTTGATTTTTTACATCGCGGTCAAGTTGTGCCGAAGTAAGCTTAAGATCGTCTTGCCAAAACACAGGGTCGTAGCCAAAACCTTGTTCACCATGTTTTTCTTCACAAATTCTACCATCCCATACCCCATGGCAAATAACAGGTGTAGGGTCTTGTGCGTGCTTCATGAAAACAAGTACACAATGAAAGCGCGCAGTTCTTCGTATAGGCTCTACATTTTCAAGCGCCATAAGTAATTTATTAGTGTTGTCGTTGTCGGTTACGTTTTCTCCTACAAGATCACTTGCATAGCGCGCAGAATAAACGCCAGGTTCACCATTTAAGGCGTCAACCTCTAATCCAGAATCATCAGCAATAGCGGGTAAACCAGTTATTTTAGTGGCATGACGCGCTTTAATTATAGCATTCTCTACAAACGTGGTGCCTGTTTCAGCAACATCCCCCACATTTAATTGAGTTTGCGGAATGACTTCAATACGATGCTTAGAAAGTAACTGTTCTAATTCTTTTACTTTTCCAGCATTACCCGTTGCTAAGACGATTTTAGACATGAAAGACCTTTGATTACTTGAGTTTGAGGTTGTATTTACACAAAAGCACATGAATAAAACAAATTACATATTAAATGAAACTGGCATAACAGACATTAAGCTGAGTGTATTTTAGCTATTTAGTTTAGAAAAATAACTTCCCTTATTCTAACAAATATAACTAGCCATGGAACATAAACTTCGTTTTAGATAAGAATAACCTCTTCGAAATAGTGACTTGTATACCAGACCCTAGTTAAAGCTGACGCAACTTCCTTCTGAAAATTTAGTGGTTATTGGCATTTATTTTGCTTTTAATTAAACGTTATTTCTTTTTTAAAGCAAATTAGGACTGTATGCGTATTTCAACACAAACATTCTTTCAGCGAAACACTACCTCTATTTTAGAGAGACAGGCTAATACCAGTAATTTAAATATGCATTTAACTGAAGGTAAGCGTGTTATCCATGGCTCTGACGATCCTGTTGCTGCAGCAGCTATTCAACGATTAAAGCAAAATATAGCAGTGAATGAGCAATATGAAAAAAATATAGAGGTGGCAACAGCGGCAAACGCACAAGAAGAAGCTACCCTAGGGAAAATGGTAAATATTTTACAGCGTGTAAGAGAGCTAATGGTTGCAGCAGGCGACGGCATATACAACTTAGAAAATTTAGAAACGGTTGCGCAAGAGCTTGAAGAATTAAAAGAAGAATTAATCGGTCTAGGCAATACAAAAGATGGCAACAGCGAATTTATTTTCTCGGGCTATGATGTTGATATAAAGCCTTTTCAAGAAGATGAATTCGGTGTTGTTAATTTTTTTGGTAATAAAGGGGTACGAGAATTACAAGTAGGCTCAGGGGTAGATGCTGCCATTAATGATTCAGGTTTTAACCTTTTAATGAACTTGGCTAATGGTAATGGTTCTTTTCTTTCTTCTACCTCAGAAAGTAACACTGGCTCAGCCCTTATAGAAGAGGGGGTTATTTTTGACACCCAATTAGCAAATACTTTTCAAGGTGAAGAATACAGTGTACATATGAGCGATCCAGGTGGTGGGGCAGAGATAGAATACAGTGTTTATAGTATTGAAGCGGCAACTGTTGCCGGCAATGCAACGGTAAAACTTGCCAGTGTTGATTTAAACGATTCAGCAATCGCTAATGTTAATCCAGCTAATGTGTATCCTAATGCGCTTAGTTCAATCAATATCAGTTTTCTGGCTACTGCAACGCCAGGGGAATTTGAAGTTCAAATAAACGGTCAGTCATCTTTACCTACTATATATGACGCGAATACAGCCGGGGTTGAAAGCATTTCAATTGATGGTATGTCACTAGATATAGAAGGAGTACCTGTTGCAACAGACACTTATCAAGTGAATAAATATATTGAACCTACACAATACCTTCAAGGGCAGAGCATCGAGGTCAATGGGATAAGAACTCATTTAAAAGGAACCCCATTACATAATGATACCTTCACATTATCCCCAAGTAGGAACACAGATGTTTTTGCTACTATTCAACGCTCTATAGACTCTTTACGTATTCCTGGTAATACCGATGATAAAGAGGCGATTAGGTTGACGCAGTTAAATATGGCGCAACTAGAGCTAGATAGTGCGCTAGGAAACATTGTAGACACACGTTCGCGAGTTGGCGCTCGTATGCAAACGCTAATCAGTCAATCAACGATAAGTGCAGAGTTTAACTTTGTATCTAAGTCTGCTGTTTCAAAGCTTGAAGATTTAGATATGGCGCAAGCAATCAGTGAATTACAAATTGAACAAACTGCTTTGGAAGTAGCCCAAAAAACGTTTGTTCAATTACAGCGTTTGAATCTTTTTGATTTATTAAGATAAATTTAAAATTTAAAGTTGGCACAAATTAAGCATTCATTATAGATAAGAAGCTAAGATACTTTTTAACATTAACAGGCAATAAATTGCCATCAGCCAAATTTAGGCAAAGAGAGAATATAAGAGGAGCTAACCATGCCACAGATTATTAATACTAATATCATGTCGCTCAATTCACAGCGCCAATTGAATAAATCTCAATTGATGCAGAATGAAGCCATGGAGCGTTTATCTTCTGGACTGCGTGTCAACAGTGCTAAAGATGATGCTGCTGGTCTTGCTATTGCGACCGGAATGGAGTCACAAATACGCGGCATTAACCAGGCGGTTAGAAATGCAAATGATGGTATTTCTATGTCGCAAACGGCAGAAGGCGCAATGGATGAAATGACAAACATTTTGCAGCGTATTCGCGAGCTGGCTATCCAATCAGCAAATGATACTAACTCAGCCTCTAATAGAGCTTCAATTCAGTCTGAGGTGGATCAACTTTATGATGAGCTTGACCGAATTGCTAATGTGACTCAGTTTAATGGTGTTAATGTACTAGACGGTAGTGTTGGAGCTACAACATTACAAATAGGTGCCAATGCAGGCGAAAACCTCACTTTTTCTATCGACTCAGTAACAACACGCGATTTAAACTTAAATGCTGTTTCAGGTTTAGGTGAATTAAACGGTGGGCGGGTTAATGGCGCTTCCGCTACATTAGCCAATGAGGTGACCATTAATGGGGTCGCCTTGGCAGCAACAACAGCAAGTAGTAATCGTGCGGGAGCTATGGCGACAGCTGTTAATGATAGTTCGGGTATTACAGGTGTTACAGCTCAAGCTTATAATGCGGTCCAAGGGGTTGGTGGACAAACAGGTGTCACCGCTAACTTAGTGATAAACGGTACAGCCATAGGTCCAACAGGTAGTACAAGTGAGCTGGTTGATACGATAAATAGAGATGTTGCAGGTGTTGTTGCTTCAATAGCTAATAACGGCGGTCTCTTATTATCTAATGACAATGGTAATAGTATTGATGTATCGGCTGGTGGGTCTGAAGCGGGTATTGTTGACGGCAATTATCAAGGTTTCTTAGCCCTATCAAGTGCGGATCAATCTGAGATAAGCCTTGGGCTTGGTAGTGCACCTACAGCATCTGCCGCACAGCTTCATCAGTTTGGCTTTAATATAGCGCTAGGTTCAGCAAACTTAACGGGTGGAGAAGTCACTAATGGGGCGATTACTGGAGCAGACGGAATTCAAATAAACGGTATTGATTTAGGCGAAGTCACAGGTACATCTGCAGCCGATAAAGCTTTTGCTATTAATACCATTACGGAGCTCACAGGCGTTAGTGCAAGCGCTACCACAGAAGTTAAATATGAGGTAGTCTTCCCAGAAACAACAGGAAGTACACTCCTATTAAATGGATCATCTATTACTTTTACTGGTGATGTATCACTTGATGATGTGGTGACAAAAATTAATGCCTCAGGCATTCAAGGAGTGGTTGCTACATCAGACCCTACAACAGGGTCTATTATATTTACCTCTCAATCAGGTGGGGATATTAGTGTTGAATCCGATGTTAACGGTTCTTTAATTGACCAGGCAGGGGCAGGTAATACTGCGAATAATGATATTACAACCTTAGGCACAATAACACTAACGGGTAAAGATGGTAAAGATGTCGCTATTACTAGTAATGCTAACTCTGAAACAGCAAAAGATACAGCGTTAGGAAAGCTCGGATTTGTTGATTTTGGCGGAAGTTCTTCTGCTATTGGAACCGGATTAAGTGTTTTATCTGTGGGAAATGCGGAAAATACCATTGATAGAATAGATGCAGCTTTAGACCAAATATCTAATTCAAGAGCTGGTTTAGGTGCTGTGCAAAACAGGCTTGCTTCTACGATTGCTAATTTAGAGAATGTTTCTCAAAACCTATCTTCGTCAAAATCTCGTATTGTCGATGCTGATTTTGCCGCAGAAACATCGAAACTCAGTAAAGCACAGATATTACAACAAGCAGGTACGGCAATGCTTTCTCAAGCGAATGCAAGTACGCAAAACGTATTATCCTTACTGCAAGGTTAATTTCATCGTAATAGGCAAAAGAAAATTTTTTATTTTCTTTGTTTATTACATTGTTTACCCATGTAATATTTATTCTAAAGCTAAGTAATCACTTAGCTTTTTTTATGCTTGCCACTTTTTAAATACTCTGTTTTATTTCTTATCTCTCTTTGATTTTTTAATTTTCTTTAAAAAAGATTAAAGAAAAATTAAATACCTCCGATAACGTGTTTAAGTCAGTTATTTGACGTTAACAATTCATCAGACTTTTCTGTTGAAACTTAAAATCGTAGGGAACATATTATGCCTTCAGTAGTAAATACCAATGTGATGTCGCTTAACGCGCAACGTCAACTCAATAAATCGCAGTTATCACAAAATACTGCTATGGAACGCTTATCTTCTGGTTTACGTATTAACAGTGCTAAAGATGATGCAGCGGGACTTGCCATTTCAACCGGTATGGCATCTCAAATCCGAGGTTTAAACCAAGCAGTACGAAATGCTAACGACGGTATTTCAATGGCGCAAACAGCCGAAGGGTCAATGGACGAGATGACCAATATCCTGCAACGTATGCGTGAATTGAGCGTACAAGCAGCGAATGATACCAACTCTTCTTCAAACAGAGCGTCAATTCAAATTGAGATTGATCAGCTCTACACCGAGATGGACAGAATCGCGAGTACGACCTCTTTTAACGGTATTAACTTACTTGATGGTTCAAATAAATCAACAAGCTTGCAAATTGGATCAGAATCAGGTGAGTCGTTATCGTTTTCTATTCAAGCAGTAACCACCAAAGATTTAAATTTAAACGCGATATCAGGTACTGGAGAGCTAAATGGGGGGCGTACCGATACTACAAGTGCTGCAACTATAGATGCGGGTGATGTTACTATTAACGGTTCAGAATTAGGTCAAGTTACTACTCCTGCTAATGACTATGCTGCGGTTCTGAAAACAGCAATAAACCTAATTACGGGTTCTTCAGGGGTCTCTGCAGAAGCTTATAATATTGTTTCAGGGGCAGCGGGGCAATCAGGTGTAACGGATGGCACGATGACAATTCAAAGTACCACAATTGCAGCAACAGGCAGTATGCAAGAATTAGTTGATACGATTAACCGTGATGTTGCGGGAATAACAGCAAAGCTTGATGGTGATGGAGCTTTACAATTAAGTAATGATACAGGTAATGACATTGTGATTGGTGGTGCTAGTCCAGGCTCTACTAATGCTGGTAGTGGTCTTACCTCAGACACTTATGAGGGGTATTTAGCGTTAACTTCAACGGATGGTGCACCTATTGAAATAGGTAAGGGTGCGGCAGGTACTGACGCAGACATACAACAAATGGGCTTTGTTGCATCTGTAGGTTCAGATCAGTTAACTGGTGCTAGTGTTACGGATGATACCATCGATTTGTCAGATCAAATTCAAATTAATGGTGTGGATTTAGGTGCAGTAAGTGGAACGACCGCAGCAGATAAAGCCTTTGCAATTAATGCTATATCAGGTGAATCGGGTGTTCTTGCTTCGGCAACTACTACAGTTGCTTATGAAGTAGATATTTCCAAGGCGACAACAGATGCGGGCATGACCATTAACGGTGTAGCAGTTGATTTTACTAGTTTATCGGTAGCATCATTAGATGGGGTTGTTACTGAAATCAATGGCGCAGGTATCCAAGGTGTTGTTGCATCGTCTGATAATACAACAGGCTCTTTAATACTAACCTCTCAAGCAGGCTCTGACGTAGTTGTTAAAGGAGGAGCAACAGATGCGTTTGGCGTTACAGCTGGCACCACCGAAACGACTAGAGGTAAAATTTCATTAACGGGTATTGATGGTGCTGATGTATTAGTAACTAGTAACGCGACTACTGAAGCAGCGAAAGATACTGCATTGGCTAAAATGGGTTTCACCAGTGTTGGTGGTAATTCAGAAGCTGTTGGTACAGGGTTAAGTGTAACCAGTGTAGCCAATGCCAATAATACGATTGATCGCATCGATGATGCTTTAGATAAAATTAGTGGTGGTCGAGCAAACTTAGGTGCGATTCAAAATAGGTTAAGCTCTACCATTTCTAACTTGTCAAATGTATCTCAAAACATATCGGCAGCAAACTCTCGAATTAGAGATGCGGACTTTGCAACAGAAACATCTGCATTAAGTAAGTCACAAGTCTTGCAACAAGCTGGTACAGCGATGCTTTCACAAGCAAATGCTTCAACCCAAAGTGTATTATCTCTACTGGGCTAAGCCGAGGAAGTTAATACCAGCAGCTTAAAATAAACAAAGCTTCTTTGTAAGTTTTACAGAGAAGCTTTTACGCATAGATTGATTAAGTAGAGTGGATGATGAATTTAGAAAAGTACTGAGTTCATCTTTTAAGTATTAGCATTTAAAGTAAGAACATTGTAAAAAGCACAACGTAAAAAAGTAAAAAGTCCTATAGGAGTAGATATTATGACTTATAGCTCATCTACATCAATTCCAATGAACACAGTTGTTTTGGCGGGAAATACCTTAGCCACACAGCCAAGTATTAACCTTGAAATAGCAACAGAAAACGTTAATGAAGTCGATATAGCCCCTGCAACGGTGGATAAAACGAAACCAAATGAAAGTCGAGAACAAAAACTACTAGAAGCTCGAGAGACAGAGCATTTAGTCGCGAGTTTAAATGCCTTTGTTCAATTGATGGATCGTAATATTTCTTTTGAAGTAGATACCTTGAGTGGTCGAGATGTTATTTCTGTTTTTGATAAAGAAACGCAAGTGTTGATTAGACAAATCCCCAGTGAAGAAACACTCGAATTGCTAGAGAGAATGGATAAAGTGGTTGGTGTGCTATTTAATGAAAATGTTTGATAATACTTAGTTTTGGCTACTATTTTGCATGCAATCAGGTGCAAATTTGTTATACAAAAAATCATATTTAATCGTATTAACTGTCTTAATAGCTTTTTGGGTTATGTTATCAGTTTATGTTATCAGGTTATGTTATTAGGTTATGTTCAGTTGATTCTATGTAACTCGCTCTTTTAAGTTAGTTAGAATATTCAGCTATGCTTAACTTAATAGGTCATATGGTTTATTCGTCAAGTAGATTAATAGACCGAATAGTTTAGTGGCTAAATTTTTGTAAATAAATTTGTTGAACCGCGTTAACTTAACGCTTTTATCATAATACGTTTATTGAACAATATTTAAGTTCTAGGGTTACTACTTATGCCAGCAATTACCTCGACAGGTTTAGGTTCAGGTCTTCAAATTAATGATATTGTGACTGCCATTGTGGAAGCTGAAAAAGTGCCTGCACAAGGCCTTATTGACCGTGATGCTGTAAAAGCAACAGAGCAAATATCTGCGTATGGCGCAATTAATAGTGCGCTCTCAACTTTTAAAGATTCTTATAAAAATCTATCAAAAACTTCAAATTATTCAGCAGTCAATATTTCATCTTCTAATGATTCTGTGCTTAGCGCAACGGCAGGTCTTGGTGCTCAAACAGGTGTCTATGATATTGAAGTAGTTGCTAAGGCTCAGGCACAAAGCCTTGCAACTAGTGCATACGCTAGCCCTAATGACTCAATTGGTACAGGAAGTTTAACAATACGCTATGGCTCTTATGCAACAGGGAATTTTGTTTTAAATGCAGATACCACCATCAAAACGATTACAGTTGATTCTTCAAACAATACGTTATCTACTTTTAGAGATGCTATAAATGCAGATGAAGATAATGGTTTAACCTCTTCAATTGTCAATGACGGCAGTGGTTATCGTTTAGTGATGGTTAGTGATAATACCGGTGAAGAATTTGCTATGGAGATAACCACGGATGATGACGATGGAGATGATATAGACAATCTTTCAGGCCTTTCCCAGCTAATTTATAATGATACAACAAAAAATGTAACTCAGAGCGTCGCGGCAAATGATGCACAAATAGTGATGAACGGCTTAACCATTAACCGTAATGAAAACAACATAGCAAGTGTCATTACAGGGGTTACCATTGATCTATTAGATGCAAGCCCGGGTGAAAATATTCGCTTAAACATTAACAGAGACACTTCTAAAGTTGAAGATGAGATTAGAGCTTTTGTCGATAACTATAATGCACTGACCCTGCAGTTAAATGAATTAACTAAATTGGACACAAGTAATGGTGAAACAGGTATTTTAGTGGGTGATGCGACTATTAGAAGTATTGAGAATCAGCTAAGAGGTCTATTAAATCAACGTTTAGAAGACTTACCTGGTTCAATTAAAAGTTTTGCTAACTTAGGTATCTTTACAAACAGAGATGGCACATTAGAAATCAATGAAAGTAACTCAGCATTACCAAAGTTTTCAGAGGTACTTAAAGGTAATATTGCCGATGTTGCCGATTTTTTTACTGCCACTGGTGCTACTTCTGATAGCCAAGTTCTATTTACCAGTTCAAATTCATTAACAAAACCGGGTACTTACGCTGTAGAGGTAACTCAATTAGCCACAACTGGTAGCTTAAGGGGAAGTGCTGTAACTAATTTTGATATTAGCAACGCGAATGAAAACGATACTTTTAAAGTACGTATTGATGGTATTTTATCTAATGATATTGTCATAGAAAATAAGCTTTATGCGTCGGTAGCAGAGCTTGCTTCTGAGTTACAATCAAAAATAAATTCTGATAGCACATTACTCGATAAAGGTGTAAGTGTTGTTGTTAGCGAAGAGGCTGGTAAGCTAAAAATTGACTCAAGCCAATATGGTGCAAGCTCTTCAGTTGCTTTTACAGAAGTTGATGTAAACTTCCTTGCTCATCTTGGTATAGGAGTAGAGCAAGGTACTGCAGGTGTTGATGTAGAAGGCACCATTGATGGCGTAAGTGCCTTTGCGGATGGACAGTTTCTACTTTCTGAAACAGGAGACTCTGCGGGGATAAAGATTGAGGTTGTAGGGGGGGCATTAGGAAGTAGAGGAACGGTTTCTTTTTCCGAAGGAACAACTGTACTAATGAATGCCTTACTCGATGGGATGATTGATAAGCAAATATCTAGTGCGAGTGGCGATGTCAATTCGTCCAATGTTGACGGCGCACCGCCTTCAACGTTATTAGATGCTAAAACAGACTCGTTATACAAAAAGCTTGAACAACTTGACCGACAAGATGCCGACTTAAAGCTCAAAATGGATAAATATGAGGAGCGACTATTCAAGCAGTTTAATGCGATGGACTCAGCCGTGGCCGCGCTTAACGCAACAATGGGAAGCTTAGAATCTATGCTTGATCAACTTCCTGGTTATAGTCGTGATAATAATTAAGCTAGTTAACCGCTCATAATAAATTTTTCATGTCACAAACTAGATTTACGCCATAAAATACTTATCATTATATCTTGGCTTGTTATTACCTTTTGACCCAAGCTTAAAAAAGCAGGTAAAAAATCATACCGCCAACTACAATATTTTCTCACTCTCTTACTTTGTTATGGATCAACTTTTCCAGTTCGATCAATAATGACTATAAATATATTAAGTCATTTTTTTTATTTAGATGGGAATAAGTGTCAATATTTTGTTAGCGAGAACCTATATGTCTATATAGTCAGATGTTGAAATCGATATTCAAACTAAATTATTATGAGCGACGTTTCTTCATAATTTGGTATTCTGCCGAGAATTTATGATTTATATAAACATTATAATCCACCAAAATCAAAATTAAACGAGATTGTCATGCACCGATTAATGCTCACTGATGAGCTATGGTCGAAATTAAAAACTATATTGCTTGAAGATCGAGTTTATAAAAAGCTTGAACATCGACAAACACTAGAAGGAATTCTTTACCGTCTACGTGTCGGCTGTCCGTGGCGTGATTTACCTGAATGCTTTGGACAGTGGACTATGATTTATCGTCGTTTTCTCTTTTGGTTAAGAAAAGGCATATTAATGAAACTGTTCAATACATTAGCACAAAATAGCGATACAGAATGGGAATATATTGATGATAGTTATGTTAAAACTCATCAACATAGTACAGGCGCATCTTCAGAGGATGAACAAGCTATCGAATTTATTATTACCGGTGGTGGTGTGCATCACAATAAAGTTGTTGCGTTAGATGAGTATCATAATAGGCTAAGTAAAATTTAGCTAACGCAATATGACTACTAGAATGAAAGCTGAGTAACAAAATGAGTGGAATCAAGCATAAACTAAATAGAATGTTAAGCTCTACTGAACACCAACCTGAATCAAGTTCAGAGTTAACGGTAACAGAGATGACCGATTATGGGAAAGGCATATTTTTGGCATTTCAAAGCTATTTTTCAGGCGAGTTTTCTGATGACTTTAAGAGTGAGTGTGAAAACGCGACAATATTTTTTAAAGGGCCCGAATTAAATGTAATGTTACGCTATAAGCCTCTAGGTTACTTAAGCTACAAGTAATCTCTTGTAATTGCTGTGTTAACTTTTACAGACTCTAGAACTGGTCACGGTATAAAGTTGATGGATTTTATATATTCAATTGCAGATAAATTTGAGTTAGAAAACATTATTTTTGAATGGCTATGTTCCCTTAAATTGTTGCTACATTTTGTATAACAGCAGTAATAGAGTTTTTTGTTATGATACCAGCACAATTTAAAAAGCTATTAGTGGCGTTAGAACACCTGACAGATAAGCAAGTTAAGGATGTAGATAAGTCTTTAAAAGGTGATAACTTAATTCAGCCAATCATTGCCGAGCTTGAGCTGCGTATGTTTGATGAACCAGAGTGTCGCCATTGTCATAGCAGTTTAATCAATCGGTACGGTAAGGTAGGAGCCTTGCAAAGATATCGTTTAAAAATCGTACGAAAACGTTTGATGCTTTGACTAAAACGCCCTTGGCTCGGTTGCAGCATAAAGAAAAGTGGCTAGATTACTTACAATGTATTATCAATGGTAAGATGTTAAGAGAGTCAGCAAGTGATTGTGATATTAACTTAAAAACATCGTTTAGATGGCGACACCGTTTTTTCAACTGCCTGCGACCATGACGGGACTTTACTGGAAGGTATCGTTG
>CAWVWK010000002.1:0-42433 GCA_963933725.1 uncultured Colwellia sp. | reverse complement strand
TATTTTTACCTTAACTCAAATCACCAGTGATTCAGAAATTTAAGCTTCCGTGGGTGCAAGTCCGTTTATTTTTCACTTTTAGAACTTGATTGTTACCAATTCCATTAAGTTTTGATCTTGTGTACAAAGTAGTAATGAAACAGGCTAAGGGAGCTCGATTGGGTAATAGGATTGAGAGTAATGAAGCCATGACTTATTTTAACCAGTACAAGTGAGCAATAACTTAATTGAATTGGCATTATAGGCTACTCTTCTCGCTTAATGATAGGTAGCATTATATAAGATGCTTTATCTTCACCAAACCAAACCGTATTATTTGCTTTAATGAAGTTTACTCCCAGGTTATTAGGCTCTCCAGTATTTAAATTTCTTTCTATGCGAGGGAAATTAGAGCTACTAATTTCTATTCTAATTTTGTGGCCTGTGGCAAAGTAGTTACTCGTCGCGTTTAGGTCGACTTCTACGGCATATACTTTGCCTTTTTCTAGGAGTGATGCTTCACGAAGGGAGTTACGATAACGCATGCGAATAACACCTTCTTGCACGTTAAAAGCTCTGCCATCTGGGTAAACATCTATTAGTTTCACAGTAAAATCAGTATCTTTAGCATCCGAGCTCACAAACAGCTTCGCTTTAATTAAACCCGTTACTTCAATACCATGACTTAATCTCTCAGATGTATAGATTAAAATGTCATTTCTTTTTTCAATTTCACTTTGATCATATCCGCCTGCTTCTGTATCGGTACCTGTACAACAAGTGTGACCGCCTAATGATGGAACAGGGTTTTGGGGATCGTATATAAAGTTGTCTTGTTTAAGCGTTGTAGGCTTATCAAAAGTTAACTTACCGTCACCTTTAAGTGAATTAGCGCCACTCATATGATCTAAATATAAGGGCGTATATTGTGTGTTTGTTAATGGCCACTCATCGCTATATCGCCATTTGTTTTCACCTAAAACGTAATAAGTTAAGAAAGGCCTTTCGCTCACATCGTTTTCTTCCCCTTTTAACCATTTGTTATACCAATCAATTTGTAACTGATGATAATCCATCACAGCATTTTTTAGAGGACGTTCACCCACACTCAGTTCAGAGGCCTGCTGGGGAAAATTGCAATGTGTACCAGGGCCAATAACAACAAATTGGTTTTCACGGGTTGATTTATTATTACCTTTTTTTCTAAATTGCTTGGCCATCATCAACGTTTCACGTGCGCCATAATCGTACCAAGTGTCGAAAAATAGATTTGGGACTGAAACACTGTCTTGCTCTTGAACAAAGTCCATGGAACGAAAATATTCGCTGTCAGGAGTACTATTACGCCAGTTTTGATAGTCGCTCGGTAAAGCTTTGCTGACATTTAATAAATCTATGGTAGGAAGATATTTAATTTTTTCAAGATATTGCTTAAAATCAAAATCAGGTCGCGATTGATATTTGCTAGCAGATTCACTGTTAAACCATTTACTTCGTGCTTCACCCGTTAAGTTCGGACCATAGAATACTTTGCCTCCCTCACTTGCAAACCAACCAGCAGTTTGCCCTAGCTCAAATGCCCCACCACTAAAAGATTGCCATGCTCTACCAGGTCTATAGTAACCAGAAGCTGGCGACTGTGGTTGACCTACGACTAAAGCGGGATGGTTCGTTGCTTCAAGAATAACTTGGGTTTCACCTAAATAAGAGCAACCGCTTAACCCTACTTTGCCATTTGACCAAGGTTGCTTGGTTATCCAATCAAGTGTGTCAGTACCATCTTCACGACGACCTCTACCCACACTATAAACTCCTTCGGATTCGAAACGGCCACGAATATCCTGAATTACAATAGCATAGCCTTGTTCAACTAGAGTTTGCCAAGCAGGGTTCCAGCTAAAAGTTTGATGCTTACCATATACGGTTCTAATTAAAATAGTAGGCTTAGGGGAGGCCACTTTATCTTTCTCAGAGAAATAGACGTCTGTTGATAAGTGAACGCCATCGCGCATTTTAACCATTTTGCTTTTAAGCGTTGTGGCATAGCTTGTTATATTAATTGTTAAACCAATACAGCAAGCTAATAGTGACGTAAAAAGCAGATTAAATAGATTCTGACTGACAAGTTTCATAAGTTTCATGCATACCCTTTATAAACCGCTCTCAACGGTTGATTTACCTGCGCTAAATCGATCTGAAAATTAACTTTCCTTCGCTACTTCTGGAGTAGAAGCTTTCAATGAAGTTCTTTTGGCGTAATCAACCTCAAGCATGCGTTTTAATGAATAAGCCATAAACCCACCAATAATAATAAGTGGCAGTGAGACAACAATAGTGGTTGATAAAATCACTTTTAAACCGCCATCAATATACATTAAAGCAACAGGAACAATGGCTAAAGCAATTGCCCAAAAAAGTCTGTTCCAACGCTCTGGGTGTTGATTTTCTTTTAGGTTCTTTGTGGTTACAGAAGCTAAAGTGTAAGAAGCTGAATCGTAGGTTGTTGCTAAAAATATAATGGCAACCATCGTAAATAAAAGAAGAGGGAATTTACCAAAAGGGAGTGTCATCATAATTTGTGTGATGGCGACATTCTCGTCCGATTGTTTGATGATCTCAGCAATGTTTAGAATTTTAGTGACTTCTAAATTCATGGCGAAATTACCAAAAACAATGAAGAATAACCATGCACCTAAACTACCAAAACATAACATCCCTAAAACGAGTTGTTTAATGGTACGGCCACGAGAAATTCGTGTCACGAAAAGACCTACAAATGGGCCGTATGCAACCCACCACGCCCAATAAAAAACAGTCCAGCTTTCAACAAATCCGGTGTTTTCAACAGGATCTGTCCACAAACTCATTTCGAAAAAGTTTTGTATCACTAAACCAATGCTGTTGGTACCTGCTTTTAAAATAAAGAGTGTAGGGCCAGCCACTAAAATAAACAATAAAAGTGCAAAAGTTATTATTAAATTAAATTCAGACAGCTTTTTAAAGCCTTTTTCTAATCCTAAATAAGCACTAGCACCGAAAATAGCCACACAGAAGAACACTACCATTAGCTCTAACATTAGGTTTCGATCAATATTAAGTAGCTGAGCTACATTATCTGCAATCATTGGTGTAGAAAGGCCTAAAGAAGTACCTGCACCACCAATAAGGCTTAACATGTAGAATAAATCAATAAAACGACCTAGTTTGCCTCCAGCTTTTTTGGAAGCCCCCGGCGTGTAAAAGTGATTGCATGAAGTGCTTAATCTTAAAAATGGTACTTTACGTACATAAAATGGATAAGCGATTGCTAGAGCAGGTAAACAATATATTGCCCAAGCACTTATTCCCCAATGAAAAAGAGGGTAGGTTGTCGCCCATTCCGTGGCTTTTGCGGTACCTGCTTCAATATTTAAAGGTGGGGTTTTAAAGTAATATGACCACTCGATAACAGCCCAGTATAAAAGACCGGCGCCGACGCCGGCACAAAATATCATGGTTATCCAAGTTAAAGTATTAAACTCGGGTGGTTGGTCATCATATGATAATTTTATATCACCATATTTACTAAACGCTATCCATAACAAGAAGAATAGAGCAAAAAGTGCATACCATTGATATACCCATCCGAAATGGCTGGTAATACCGTTATACAAATCGGTAATTGCGCTGCCTGCAGTGTCATTAAAAAGAATAATAGGAAAGGTAACGGCTAAAATAACAAACAAGGTTGTTATAAACATAGGTTTATCTAGTTGGGTACTACTGGTTGTCATGAAGGAATTCCTGGTTTCTTGCCTGTAATTGTTCTATTTAAAATCGCTTGGCCAAATTGACTTACACAAGTTCATATCAATACCTGTGCTGCTGGCAACTTTGCCGTTTAGCTTAATAATTTCATTTGTTGCTACGTTATAGCTTGGCCATGCAGGTTGCAAGGATAGTTTTGCGCCATTCGGGTTACCGTGTTTTGCAAAGTTACTCCAGGCTTTAATCATGTAGGCTGTTAACGCTTGGTCTTCTTTGTTTACTGGTAGCCAAGTGTCATGTTTATCAAACATATAAGGTATTTCGGCGCCATGATAAGCTTTAAGCTTTTCACCACCAACTCTTATGCGGTCAAACCGATAAACATAAGACTTTCTATTTGGCTTCTGATTCACAATTTCAGCCATTATCATTGAAGGGCAAGACATATACAAAAAAGTATCTAACCAATCTTGACCGGCTTTTTTATTCTTGTAACTGTCAAACTTTGCCAGTAGCTGCTGTTCACTGTTTTTGTTTTCTGGCGTGATAGCAAGTGTTGCTGTTGTAATGTTATCAGCTTGGTACATATAAAACTCGTGTTGATTCGAACCAATTAATAAATCAACATCGGCATTTTCTTTAAATGCTAAGTTTGTGCTAACACTATAAAGGTTATTGTCGATAACAGCATCATATTCATGTTTCGGAGCTACTTCTTTTATTGACTGCCATATTTCATCACTTGGTTTTAAGCGAAGCTCTGCTAAGTTCACGTTAAGTTGTTTAGATACTTTTTCACCCAAGTTAACAGCATTTTCTAAGCTGTCATCAGCAAGCCATTGAAAGCCACCACTTTGGCTAATTGCTTTATGAAATAAGCCTTTTGCTTTTTTCGTTGCCATTAAGTAAGCAACATTAGCAGCACCAGCTGACTCACCCATAATAGTGATGTTGTCTTTATCGCCACCAAAAGCGGTAATATTTGTTTTTATCCATTTTAAAGCTTCGATTTGATCTAATATGGCAAAGTTAGCTTTATCTTTCTGACTTAATAATTCAGGGTGTGAGAAAAAGCCAAATACGCCTAATCGATAGGCAATAGATACCACAATAACATCGCCTTGTGCGGCTAAATTATTACCAATGTAATTAGGCTCGAAAGACCAACCCGATTTATTACTGCCACCGTGAATCCAAACCATAACAGGGCGTTTTTTGGAATTGGAGCTTTTAGGTGACTCTGGGGAATTCTTACTAGGAAGCCAAACATTTAAGTAAAGGCAATCTTCACTTACTTCGGGCATGTCCATGGTTAAGTTATGATTAAACTCTTTGGCTACCCCTTTGTACCAGTCAATATTATAACTATCTTGATAACATGCACTGGCATATTGGTTTGATACTTTTATTTGCTCAGGCGAATTAACTGCTACAGGTTGCTTCCAGCGACGTTCTTTTATAGGGGCTTCAGCATAGGGGATACCTAAATAACCAATCCCATTAGGATATTGCTTAGGCGACTTTAAAAGACCTGAGCTGGTTTGAATAGGGGCTGTTGATGTCTCTTTTGCAACAAGCAGGGGCGAAGATAATGTGGCAAAAAATAAGCAAAAGCAACATAACAACTTTTGATTATTAGAAGCCACATTTTTAGGGAGAAGGTTAATCAAAACTAACTATCAATATTTACAACAACACAACCACCAAAACCACCTGCTTCTATTAGCTCGTGTGATTTTGCCATTTTATTAAATGGTAAGCTGTGGGCTATACGATGAGAAAATTCATTGCCACTTAGCACTTCATCAATATCAGCAATAGCGTCTAATTTAGCTTGTTCAGGCATTGCATAAACAATGACCATGCGTAATGTTAAGTCCATAAACATCATGTCTTTAAACGGTAATTGTGGTTGTGGTACCACGGTAGATGAGTATGTTGCAATAACACCGCCGACTTTAATGCACTGTAATACTTCAGGTAGGTTTTGCCCAAACTCTACGTCAACGACTCTGTCTACCTTTGTACCAGCTGTTGCTTCAAGTACTTGTGCAGACCAGTTTTCATTTCTATGATTTACAACATGGTCAGCACCTAATTCTAGACAAAGTGCTTTATCGGCTTCATTACTTGCTGTTGCTACAACGGTTGCACCTGCGCGTTTTGCCCATTGAATGGCATAATAACCTACACGACCTGCGCCACCTGTCACTAAAATGGTTTGACCTTGTACATCGCCATCAGCAAAAACACAGCGATGAGCGGTCATTACTGGAATACCTAATACGGCACCTACTTCAAAAGAAGCGTTGTCAGCTAATACAGGCGCTCTAACGCTTTCTATTGCAACATACTCTGCAGCTGACCCAAAGCGACGTCCAAACTGCGCTTGGTAAACCCAAACACGTTCGCCAATTCTACTTTGGTCAACGCCTTCACCAACGGCTTCAATAACACCTGCGCCATCACTATGTGGGATAACAAGACCGCCATCTAATAAGTTAGGGAAAGCTCCAGCACGTTTTTTAGTGTCTGACGGGTTAACACCTGTAGTTTTCATTTTAACTAAAACTTCACCAACACCAACTTCAGGTGTAGGCACTTCGCCAAAAATAATGCTTTCCTCTGGTGAACCAAAAATTTCAAACCAAGTCGCTTTCATAAATACTCCAATTATAAATTATTCGATAAACTTTCTGTGTGGCCATCTAAACCAATCGTCTGCCCTGAAATACAGGCACCTAATGGTGAGGCTAAAAATGCAATGGTGTTGGCAATATCTTCTGGTCCAACAAACAATCTCATCGAGCTTTGTTGTTGATACGTATCGGTTATTTCTTCAATACTGACACCGCGCTCTTGTGCGTCTCTAGCAATTACGCCATCAATACGTTCGCCTTTAACACTGCCAGGGCAAATGGCATTAACACGTATCTTACTTGGCCCTAATTCCATAGCCCAAGTTTTTGTTAGGCCTAAAATAGCCCACTTAGATGCGGTATAAGGAGATCTTAATGGAAAGCCAAAAAATCCAGCATTAGATGACATATTAATAATGCTGCCACCCTCAGGGTTTGCTTTTAACAGAGGCGCAGCTAATTTGCTAAAGTAAAACTGAGCATTTAAGTCAATGTCGATAGTTTGACGCCAATCACTCGGCTCAATATCTTCTAATTTAGCGGTAGGCCCAGCGATTCCTGCATTATTTACTAGCAAATCTAGTCTGCCATAACGCGCTGTTAGTTCTTGATATACTTTTTCAACTTGTTGATAATCTGCAACGTCACACAAAGTAGCTGAAGCATTAGGGTTTTCTTCTAAAAACTCAGTTATTGCACTTTGCGAGATATCACAGATGTGTACTTGTGCGCCAAGAGAAAGTAGTGATTGTGCTACTACTTTCCCAATGCCACTTGCACCAGCTGAAATTAAAGCAACAAAGTTATCATCAAACTTGATAATAGGTCTTGTCATTTTCATTCCTTGTTCTTTTAACTAAGCTAAATCTAGTTAAGCTAAACCTAATTAAGATAAGTATTCTTAAATGAAGTCAAGTTAAGTTAAACCTAGCCTAGTTAAATTAAATAAAACGATTAAATCAGGTTATTCAAATAAGTAGCTAAATGAAACACCGATAGTTCTTGGTCTATTAATCGTCACGGTAGAATCCCAACCAGCAGTGCCTTTAGAAAGCTCTGCGCGTTCATCAGTTAAGTTTTTAACATAAATAGTGGCTGTCCAGCTGTCAGCTTCAATACCCGCTGATAAATTTGCAATGCTGTAAGATGCTAAGTCATCACGAACATCAACGGTTGTATCGCCACCTGTATACATGAAAATATCACTTTGACGTTCACCCACATAAGAATAAGTTGCTTGAATGAAGCCATCGTAGCTGAAAATAGGTTGGTAATAACGTGCTGACACATTACCTTTTAACTCTGGTACGTTAGGTAGTTCAGTTCCTTCAGGAGAGAAGTTAGTACCAACGACTAAGTCTTTTGCCAACTCAGCTTTGTTATAACTAGCAGCAGCACTTAAACTTAGATTAGGTGTAAGCATGTAAGTTAAATCAGACTCTAAACCTATAATAGAAGACTCAGATACATTAATGGTTAAGCCAACCGGAGAGCCGAAAGAAGAATCATAACGAGTTAATTGCATATCATCCCAGGTCATAGAGTAGATAGCACCGTTAAAGCGAAGGTTTTGATCGTCCGACATCGTTTTCCAACCAAACTCTACGTTTTCTACAAAATCAGATTTATAGGTTCTTCCAACGACATCTGTTTCATCTCGGTTAATTCCACCTGGTCTATAGCCTTCAGACCAAGTTAAATAAACAAGTTTATTGTCGGTAATTTGGTAGCTACCGTTTACCTTAAAAATCGAACCGCTATCATCAATTTTTGTGTCAACATTAATGGTTGGGAAACCAGGAGCAACAGCACCATAACCCGAGGTACCGCTAAGAGCACTATCGTTTTCAAAGTATCGACCACCAACCGTTACAGCAAACTGTTCAGTTATTTGATAAGACATTTCACCAAATATTGCGCTTTGGTTATCTTCACGCTCTTGATCGGTTAAATACCATAAATCAGGTACACCAAATAGTTCAAAGTCAGGGCCTTTTGCCATGCCTTCCATTACCCACTCTTGGCGGTAATCATGGCTAGATTTTTCATAATACAAACCAACGGTATACGAAAACGCATTATCGCTAGTGCTTTGCAGTCTTAATTCATGAGTGTCACGCTTGTACTTATTGTCATCATTGTAGGCAATCATCATATTGGTACAATCGGCAGTCACCGAAGATGTGCCATAGTAATCACAAGCATAAAAACTGACCCAACTCGAGTCAGTATAGTCAGAATAATCAGTATGGAACTCAACATCACGGTTCATGAAAGAGCCAGTATAAACAATATCAGCATCACCTAAGTCACCTGTGATTGTTACAGAGGCTTGGGTATATTCATCTTCCATACTTTCAGGGTTAAAACGTTGTACTTCTAAATCGCCCACTTCGCCATTTGGCGCATCGGGATCATGATACCAAACACCATTAGTATCTTGTTTTTGGTATATCGTCGTTAAAAGCGCTTCCCAGTTATCACTGATTTGGCTTTTTAAACTAGCACGAAGGCCTGAGTTTTCTAATGTGTTAAAGTTTTCTTCTACAAAGGCTTGGTTGTCATTTTCAACTGTAGAGGGAATGCCACCATTGGTTCGTAAAGATGAGGTGTGTGTACCGGCAATATTATCAATGTAGCCACCTTCATTTTTGTTCCAACCAACCAAACGAATCGCGGTGTCATCAGTAATTGGTAGGTTAACAAAACCTTCTAAGGTATGGCTTGGGTCGCCGCCATCTGTGCCACTTAAGTCTGCACTTACACCCGCTTCAAAAGCATCGGTATCAGGCTTGTTGGTAATAATACGTAAAGTACCCGCTTGCGAGCTTGCACCGAATAAAGTACTTTGCGGGCCAGCTAATGATTCAATACGTTCAACATCATAAACGTGCAAGTCTAAATTTCTACCAATGGCAGTAACAGGTTGTTCGTCTAAATAAACCGCAACACTTGGCTGAGAGCCTGATGCATTACCATCACCACCATCGGCAGCGCCACGCATATAAATTTGTGCTTGCCCTGGACCTGCACTTGTAAATGATAAGCTAGGTAGTAATAAAGCGTAATCTTCAAAGTTTTGTACACCTTGTTGCTCTAATGCTTTACTCGATAAAGCTTGAACACTAGTCGGTACACTTTGGATGTTTTCAGTACGTTTACGTGAAGTAACCTCAATTACTTCAATGCCGCTGTCTACTACTTGTTCTTCTTCAGCAGCCATGGCAGAAGTTGATAAAGCAGCAGTCGCTAATGTTCCCGTAACCATAGGAACAAAAAGCGCTTTTCTGATGGAGGAAGATATAAAGGATATATTTCGATTTGCATTCATGTTTGTCATATTTGTTCCCAATGTATTTATTATTTTTTAATTATTGCAAAGAACTAACACACAATTTTTATTCATCATTGTACTGTTAGAGTAAAGTGAATATTTTCAAGAGACAAACGATTAATATTAAATAACTGTTTAGAAAAACTAAACGGTTATGGCATCGTTGTTTGTTAAAGATATTAATGGCTGTAGATATTGACTATACGGTTGCCAAGCCGTTAAGCCTTTGTTATTTATAGGTTGTCGAACTTGCTCTGCACTAGGTGTTGCTACAGCGCGTTTATTTTCGTAAAAAGATAAACATGATGCTTCAAATTCTAAGCCTATAAATGACAATAAGTTCCTAACAGATTGTTCTGTATCTGCTATTACGTCTTCATATTGCATGGTTATAATATCTTGCGGATAAGTTTCTTTCCAAAAATCCATCGCACCAAGGTATGCATTATAATAATGAGCAATATCATTTATATCGTTACTAAAGCTTTGCCCATTCGCAAAAAGTTGCTTAAAGCAGCTAAAGCCGCTTGAAGCAGCTAAGCGACGAGCGTCAATAATTTTAGCTTGTGGCAAAATGGTTTTAATTAGCCCAATATGTAGAAAGTTGTTAGGCATTTTATCAATGAAATACTTAGCGCCATTACGTAAATGCGCTGAGTTTTTAATATATTTTGCACCTATTTCTAAACGCTGTTTCTCGGTAAGGTCGTTAATTGAAAAAGGATATAAGTCTTTATCGTCTTTTTTCTTGCGGTTACCCAGTTGGCGAGCAATCGTTATAATATCGGGTAGTTCTTTGGTGCCATCAACTTGGCTATGAGAAGAAAGAATTTGTTCAAGTAAGGTTGAACCAGAGCGAGGTAGACCGACAATAAAGATTGGTATTTCAGTAGTGTTTTCTATAATTGAGTTGTCTTTAGTTGAATTGTCTTTAGCTGTGTTTTCTTTGCTTTTAAAGGTACGCTGCGAGAAAAAGTCTTTATTTCTTTGGATAAGACTCTCTACTTCTTCACGAAAATAAGGTTCGATAGTCTTTTTAATATCGTTGCCGAGTTTATAAAAGTGAAAAGATCGCTCAACATTGCTTTGTGACTCATAAGCTTTACCAAGCGCAAAACATATCTGTGCTAAATTCTCGTCTTGCTTGGCTTTGAGGTTCTCATATGCCAACTCCATTTGCGCTATTTGTTCAGCTGAGAACTCATACGTTTTTAAATTCGCTAAACTCCAATAAGCATCGCCATATTCTGGATTATGGATAGTTGCTTTGGTATATGCATCAATCGCTTTGTCTGTTTCGCCGGTTGTTTTATAAGTATGCCCTAATGAAGTCCAAAGACCTGCTTGATTACTTTGCTTTGTTAAAAGCGATATATATAGGTCGATTGCCTCTTGATATCTTGCTAATTTAGCTAAAATTACGGCTTTAACAATTAAAACGGGTGGATGTTTCGGTTGAAACTTTTCAAGTTGCTCTATTTGAATAAGTGCCGATGAATTTAACTCACGCTTGTTAAGCGTTTGGGCGTAGTTTAACCTTGCTAAATGATACTTAGGTGAAATAGAGAGTGCTTTTTCAAAAAGCCTTTGTGCACCTTCATAAACTCCTAAGTTTAAGGCAATCTCTCCTAGCAGGCGAAGAGCACTTGAGTCTTGTGGTTTTTGCTGTAAATGTTGTCTTACGCGTTTTTCACTGCTGGGTAAATCGTTAGCAAAGAAATCTTTTAGGGCGAATTGTAAATTGGTTGTATGGGCGCTATAGATAAGGTGTTGTTTAAATGCTTCGTCAGCTTCTTGCTGGTTATGCATCGAATAAAGTAAGTTACTATATTCAAACCATATTTGTGGGTTCTCTTGAGATACCTTTAATGCCTCTTGGCAAGCTGTTATAGCTAAAGTTTTTTTCTGTAGGCTTCTTAATACTTGTATCTTAATTAAATGACCCATATCGAATGAAGGGTTTAGCAGAAGAACTTTGTTAATAGCAGATAAAGCTTCATTGTATTGGCCAAGGTTTTGACAAGCAATACTTAGAATTAACCAGCCATCGAATGAATTAGGATTGTCTTTTAAAATTTGTTGCGCGATATTCTGCGCTTGAGGGAAATTTTTTTGACCTAAATGCTGCTGTGCATTTTGAGTTAAATTCATCAATATGGCGTCTATCATAGTACTTTTTTTGTCGCTTTTTTTTATGTTTTATTTTTTATTATATTTATTATTTCCTGCCCCCTATACTGACAGGCTTGGCATTGATTAACAAATGAAATAGGCAAAAAAGCGCATATTACGTTAATTATTGACCATAAGTGGGGGATTAAGAAGTTTAATAAAAACACAATTACTGTTTGTATCATGATCTCAAATGGAAAGATCATTTTCAATAAGGTTATGAAGTCCATATAAGGATATTATCCTGAGCAACTGGTTACTAAAAGAAATGTCTTGTATCTGTCAATTTTCTCTACGTATAAAATAAGACACCTACTTAATGAAACTGGTATAAATCTTTATTAGGTGTTATGAGTTGAATTATAGACGATCACTTTCGATTAAATAAAAAGAGTTGGATGGAAAGGTTTAAGCAGAAAGGTAAAGTGGAAGATCATTATACTTGCTCTTTTGCCTTTTAATCTTAAAACACAGGCATAAAAAAGCCCCACATAAGTGAGGCTTTGATTAAAAATAATTAACTCTTAATTATTTTTTAGCAGCTTTCTTAGCTTCATCAGCCGCTTTAACTTCAGCAATTACTGTTTCAGCTACATTTTGTGGACATGGCATGTAGTGAGAGAATTCCATTGAGAATTGACCACGACCAGATGTCATTGTACGCAATGATCCGATGTAACCGAACATTTCTGAAAGAGGAACGTCAGCTTTAATACGAACACCAGAAACACCAGCGTCTTGACCACCAATCATACCACGACGACGGTTTAAGTCACCAATAACGTCACCAACGTGATCGTCTGGAGTAAATACGTCAACTTTCATGATTGGTTCAATTAACTGAGCACCAGCTTTTGGAATTGATTGACGGAAAGCACCACGAGCAGCTAATTCAAATGCAACAGCAGATGAATCGACAGCATGGAAGCCACCATCGTATAATTCAATTTCAACGTCTAGTACAGGGAAACCAGCAAGAACACCAGTATCCATCATGCCTTTAAAGCCTTTCTCGATCGCTGGGAAGAATTCTTTAGGAACATTACCACCAACAACAACAGAGTTGAATACAAAACCTGAACCTGGTTCACCTGGCTTGATACGGTAATCGATTTTACCGAACTGACCAGAACCACCTGATTGTTTCTTATGCGTGTAAGAATCTTCAATTTCAGTAGTAATTGTTTCACGGTATGCAACTTGTGGCTTGCCAACTTCTAATTCAACGCCGTAAGTACGCTTTAAGATATCTACTTTAATATCTAAGTGAAGCTCACCCATGCCTGATAAAATTGTTTCACCTGAATCTTCATCAGTTTCAACTTTAAAAGTAGGATCTTCTGCAACCATTTTACCGATAGCTAGACCCATTTTCTCAGTTGAACCTTTATCTTTTGGTGTAACAGAGATTGAGATTACTGGTTTAGGGAAAACCATCGCTTCTAAAACGATTGGATCTTTAGGATCACATAAAGTGTGACCTGTTTGAACACCACTCTTCATACCAACAATAGCGATGATGTCACCAGCTTGCGCTGAAGATAACTCGTTACGGTCATCGGCTTGCATCTCACACATACGGCCAATACGTTCTGTTTTTCCTGTTGCAGCATTAAGGATAGTATCACCTTTCTTCAATGTACCTGAGTAGATACGAACGAAAGTTAATGCACCAAAACGGTCATCAGTAATTTTAAATGCTAACGCTTTAAATGTCTCATCTGGAGAAACAGTTGCAACAGCACCAGTAGGCTCGCCTTCTTCATCTGTAAGAGGTTGTGGATCAACTTCTGTTGGTGAAGGTAAGTAATCAACAACAGCGTCAAGAATGTTTTGAACACCTTTGTTTTTGAAAGCCGAACCACAGTAAGTAGGGAAGAAGGCCATAGTACGTGTACCTTTGCGAATACAACGCTTGATATCTTCTAGTGAAGGCTCTGTGCCTTCTTCTAAATATGCTTCGAAAAGATCATCATCTTGCTCTAAAGCAGTCTCAAGAAGCATTTCACGGTATTCTTCTACTTTGTCTACCATGTCTGCAGGTACGTCTTGAATTTCAAAGTTTTCAGGCAGACCTGTGTTATCCCAAACCCATGCTTTACGAGTAAGTAAGTCAACAACACCAGTAAATTCATCTTCTTCACCGATTGGTAAAACCATAACAAGTGGGTTAGCACCTAATACGTTACGTACTTGGTCTACAACACGGTAGAAGTTTGCACCTAAACGGTCTAGTTTGTTTACAAAGATAATACGTGCAACTTCTGAGTCGTTCGCGTAACGCCAGTTAGTCTCTGATTGTGGTTCAACACCACCAGAACCACAGAATACACCTACACCACCGTCTAGTACTTTAAGTGAACGGTAAACTTCTACTGTGAAATCAACGTGACCAGGAGTGTCGATAACGTTAAAGCGGTGATTATCCCAAAAACAGCTTACTGCAGCAGACTGGATAGTAATACCGCGCTCAGCTTCTTGTTCCATGAAGTCAGTTGTTGACTCACCGTCATGTACTTCACCTGTTTTGTGGATCTGACCGGTTAATTTAAGGATACGTTCAGTTGTTGTGGTTTTACCAGCATCAACGTGAGCGAAGATACCAATGTTTCTGTATTTTGATAAATCTGCCATTACTATACTCTATTTAATTTCGACTAAAAATAAGTGGAATTGTTGAAAATTTGCGCGCGAGTATACCACTTATTTAAAGCTAATAACAAGATTATTTACTTTTTAAGAGCACAAGGTTCACTTATTAACCCTTTAGTGTCTATTTAGCTTCGTTTTTCATAATAAAGTGCTAAATATGTATATTTATGTATGAGCTTTAGTGTGATTGTATTATTTCTTAAATAGATTTGGAGAGTAGCAAATTATAACTACTATTATAACTAACCTGATGCTCGGCTTATTTATCTAAAGCAATAAACTTCGTAAAGTTAAGTTATCTCTTAAATCGACTTCAGGTTAAATAGCGAGCTATAAACACAGTAGTTAAACACTTTGTTGGTTAATAGTAGGAGGTATTATAAAGCAGTAAATAAGTTATGGTAAATAACGCTAACCCATAGGCATAACAAAATGGTAAAGCTAAGGATACAACTTAAGTTTCTAAGTCTTTGTCTCATCTTGATAATTCATGATGATTGGGGCTTATTTTGTCAACCACAGCTTCAATGGCAGAATTCACTACCTCTATTAATAGCAGAAGAAGTATCGAAAAAGTAAGTGGAGCAAATTTTAATGCGTTTTGCTATACAAGGAAACTTAAGGCAAATAAAATAACGGCAAGTATTAACTCTTGTCTAAAATTTCCCTCATGGATATAAGTTGACTTAAAACCGAGCATAGAGCACTGAAAAGCTTTCAAAAATCGCATTAGCCCAATGCCATTTGGTTTTTCAGGTTGATTTTCTTAGTGCATATACAATGTCCAGACCAGATTATAGAAAAAATAGTTCTCACCTTGTATGGTGTACCAGTTAAAACAAAGAGCTTGAAGGAAATTAGAAAGGATAACTTAACCTAGTTTTTGCTAAATTTTAGCTCTGCTTATATAAGCAAAGCTAAAATTATATTACTTAAAGAAAGATTCTTCGCAAAAAGTGAGTAATGGACAATAGGTATAACTAGACCATTACATCAGGTTACTGACATAACTAACGCAATTCACGACGTAAAAGTTTACCAACACTTGATTTAGGAATCTCATCGGTAAACACAACATGGCGAGGTACCTTATATGCCGTTAATGACTTTCGGCAAAAGGCAATCACTTGTTCTTCTGTAATTGTTTCAACTGCTTTAACCACATAAAGTTTAACCGCTTCGCCTGTTTTTTCATCGGGTACACCAATACATGCCGATTCTAATACGCCTGCCATATTAGCAACCTCTGCCTCAATTTCATTAGGGTAAACATTAAAGCCAGAAACAATAATCATGTCTTTCTTGCGATCTACAATATGGAAGAAACCTCTGTCGTCAAGTATGGCCACATCGCCAGTTTTGAAATAACCATCTTGGGTCATACATTCATTAGTTGCTTTTACATTGTTCCAATACCCTGGCATAACCTGCGGCCCTTTAGCGCAAAGTTCGCCCGCTTCGCCTTGGACAGCAATATTGCCATTATCATCTCGAATAGAAATGTCAGTGTTAGGTAAAGGAATACCAATGCCATCGACATAATCAGATTGATCAGCGTTACCAAAATTTAATGTTAGGATAGGTGATGTTTCTGATAAGCCATAACCTTCATGAAGCTTAACACCTGTAACTTGTTGCCATTTGTCTGCAACGGCCTTTTGTACCGGTGCACCACCACCAATACTGACTTTTAAAGAAGAAAAATCGACTTGATCAAACCCTGGAGTGTGCAATAAACCATTGAATAAGGTGTTTACCCCAGTGAACATAGTTGCAGGAGTAGTTTTCCAAACTTCGACAAAAGCTGGCATATCTCGTGGATTAGTAACCAGCACATTTTTAGCACCAAAACAAAAGTAAGCGAGTGTATTCGCCATCAATGCAAAGATGTGATACATCGGGATAGCTGTGATAACAACCTCACTGCCGAATTCAATGTGTGCTTTAGCAAATTCTTTATATTGCAATATATTAGAAATTAAGTTGCCGTGGGTAAGCATTGCACCTTTAGATAACCCTGTAGTACCACCAGTATATTGCAAGTAAAGTAAATCATTTTGGGATAGGGTTGGTTCATTTAAATCAAGATCTCTACCTTGTGATAAAGCATCTGTAAAACTTATTGTGTTAGCTAAACGAGCATCAACAGAGGGAGAAGGTAGACCTTTGTTAACTAAGGCATCTAAATCAACAGTTATAATATTTTTAATACCTGTATTATCAATAATATCTGCGAGCATTTTAGTCGAGGGAGAAAAGATGATTATTGTGTCTACTTGAGCATCATTAAGTTGATGCTCTAACTCTCTTGGTGTGTACATCGGATTAACATTTACCTGAACGCCACCTACGCGGGTAATACCCCACATAGCCACAGGAAAACATAAGGTGTTAGGGCACATCAGTGCTACTCGTTCACCTTTAGTGATGTTTAATTTAGTTTGAAGGAAGGCAGCAAAATCTCGCGATAGTTCATCAACCTGATTAAACGTTAGCTCAGCACCAAAATTGCTATAAGCCGATTGATCCTGATATTGTTTAGTTGTTGTCTTAAACAAATCCAATAATGAATCATAACGAGTTACATCTATTTCATGAGCCACGTTTTCAGGGTAATTAGTAAACCAAGATTTAGTCATGCGATTTCCTTAAAAGAATATTATTTATATGAGCTTGGGGAACAATATAATAGAAAAGGCAACAAATCAAAATTGTTTAAACTGATCATTTAATAAATAGACATCACTGTGTTGTAAACTGTTTCGAGAAAGTATGATAAATTGTTCGACAACCATTTTACGTTTGCAAAGTTAATACAGAAAAGCAGGATCGTTAATTTAATAAACAAAGATAGCAATAAATGATAACTATAGTAGGTCTTTATCGTGCCAAATGACTACCTTTGCGATTTTTTATGTTTTATTATTTTGTCGGTATTCACTCGGTGTTTGATTTGTTCAACGTTTAAATGCACGGTTAAAGTTCTTTTCACTTGAAAAGCCAAGTAATTAACCAATTTCAGGGAAACTTAAATTTTACTGGAAATATAGTCCTTAGCTAATAATCATTAATGGCGGCAAAAAGATGAGATGGCAGTAGTTAATTCAAATTTAGAAGTCTATGATATGCAGTTTTTTAGACTTGTGGATGCTTCAATTATCCCTAAAGTCGTTAGTAAAATACAATACCCCAACTACTATGAAAAGTGAAAAGCCGTGGATATGATTTTAGCTAAATGTCAAAAGGAAATATAATATGGTTAATATGATGGTAAGGAGCATCAAAATTTTGCTTACGATTTTATATGGAATCTCTTTTCTAAGCCTGTTTTCATTACCTCCAATAATCATAGACTATCAAGCATACGTGTTAGCATTTGTCTTTGTTGTACTAATAGTTCACATTATTGAATTTTTTGTGATGAAAACTAAAGTCGAAAACATAATAAATAACAAAATGAGTTTTTTAAAAACCATGTTATGGGGTTTTGGCTACTGGTTACCTCTTGTTATCAATAATCCACTGTTAATGAATCGTAGTAAATAAATGCTTGCCTACTACTTGAAATTATGTATAATACGCGTCCGCATTCGGCCAATCTGAGTGTGGATTACATCAAAGTATGTAAAAAGGCACTTATAGCGCTTCGGTGAAGTATAAGGTCTCAATCAGCAACTCTAATTGTGAGTTGAATGTTTATATAGTAATACACCCCCTTCCGGCACATAAGGAAGCAGAGGGATGTATTTTTTTGTTCTTTTTAAAAGGGGATTTGATAAATGTCAAATCAAAGAATACGCATTCGTTTGAAAGCGTTCGATCATCGCTTGATTGATCAATCTACAGCAGAAATCGTTGATACTGCAAAGCGTACAGGCGCACAGGTTCGTGGTCCAATTCCACTTCCTACACGCAAAGAACGCTTCACTATCTTGACTTCTCCACACGTTAACAAAGATGCGCGTGATCAGTACGAGATTCGTACTCACAAACGCATGATTGATATCGTTGAGCCAACTGAAAAGACTGTAGACGCTTTGATGCGTTTAGATCTTGCAGCTGGTGTTGATGTTCAAATCAGCTTGGGCTAAGAGGAGTTTTAACAATGACTATAGGTCTAGTTGGACGTAAAGTGGGCATGACTCGTATCTTCACAGAAGATGGCGTTTCTACTCCTGTAACCGTTCTTGAAGTTGAAGCAAACCGTGTTGCTCAGGTTAAAACTGTAGACAACGATGGTTATGCAGCTGTGCAAGTTACAACGGGTAAGCGTAAAGCAAACCGTGTGAATAAGCCAGCAGCTGGACATTTCGCGAAAGCAGGTATTGAAGCAGGCCGCGGCTTGTGGGAATTCCGCTTAAATGAAAATGAAGGCGAAAGTATTGAAGCCGGCAGTGAAATCACTGTTGATGTTTTCAATGACATTAAATTAGTAGACGTAACTGGTACATCGAAAGGTAAAGGTTTCCAAGGCGGTATTAAGCGCTGGAACTTTTCAATGCAACATGCAACGCATGGTGTTTCGTTATCACACAGATCAAACGGTTCGTTAGGTCAGTGTCAAACACCAGGTCGCGTTTTCAAAGGCAAAAAGATGTCTGGTCACATGGGTTCTGTGCGTGTTACTACACAAAACCTAGAATTGGTTCGCGTTGACGCAGAACGTAACTTGTTGCTTGTTAAAGGCGCAGTTCCGGGTGCTATCAATGGCAACGTAATCATCAAACCAGCTGTTAAAGCTTAGTCCAGGAGATTTTGTGATGGAATTATCATTAAAAGACGCGTCAGGAGCTCTTGAAGTTTCCGAAGCAGCTTTTGGACGTGAGTTTAATGAAGCTTTAGTACACCAAGTAGTTGTTGCATATGCAGCAGGTGCTCGTCAAGGTACTCGAGCTCAAAAAACTCGCTCTGAAGTTAGCGGCGGTGGTGCAAAACCATGGCGTCAAAAAGGTACTGGCCGTGCTCGTGCTGGTACAACTCGTGGTCCAATCTGGCGTACAGGTGGTGTAACATTCGCTGCTAAACCTCAGGACCACAGCCAAAAAGTTAACCGTAAAATGTACCGTGGTGCTATTGCTAGCATCCTTTCTGAATTAGTTCGTCAAGAACGTTTAGTTGTGGTAAATGATTTCGCGGTAGAAACCCCTAAAACTAAAGACTTAGTTGCTAAGTTAAAAGGTTTAGAGCTTAAAAATGTATTAATCGTAACTAAAGACGTTGATGAGAACTTATTCTTATCTTCACGCAACTTATACAAAGTTGACGTACGTGACGTTGCAGGTATTGATCCAGTAAGCTTAGTTGGTTTTGAAAAAGTTTTGATTACTGCTGATGCGGTTAAAGAAATTGAGGAGATGTTAGCATGATAAACGAAGAACGTTTGTTAAAAGTGCTTTTAGCACCAAATATTTCTGAAAAAGCAACAACTGCTGCAGAAGCAAACAACACTGTTGTTTTTAAAGTAGCAACTGATGCGACTAAAGCTGAAGTTAAAGCTGCAGTTGAGAAACTTTTTGACGTAACAGTTGAAGGTGTTCGTACACTGAATGTAAAGGGTAAAGTTAAACGTACTGGTCAACGTTTCGGTCGCCGTAGCGATTGGAAAAAAGCCTACGTAACTCTTGCAGAAGGTAGTGACATCGACTTCGTTGGCGCTGAATCATAGGAGTAGTTAAAATGGCTATTGTAAAATGTAAACCTACTTCTCCGGGTCGTCGTCACCTAGTTAAAGTGGTAAACAAAGAACTACATAAAGGTAAGCCTTACGCACCATTACTAGATACTAAGTCTAAGTCTGGTGGTCGTAACAATAATGGTCGCATTACTGTTCGTCACGTTGGTGGTGGACATAAGCAGCATTACCGCATGATCGATTTTAAACGTAACAAAGATGGAATTACTGCGAAAGTAGAACGTCTTGAATACGATCCAAATCGTAGTGCTAACATTGCGCTTGTATTATATGCAGATGGCGAACGTCGTTACATCTTAGCCCCTAAAGGCTTAAAAGCTGGTGATACTATCCAGTCTGGTGTAGACGCTCCTATCAAAGCTGGTAATACTATGCCATTGCGTAACGCACCATTAGGTAGCGTTATTCACGCAATCGAACTTAAACCAGGAAAGGGCGCGCAAATTGCACGTGCTGCTGGTACTTACGCACAATTAGTTGCTAAAGACGGTGCTTATGTCACTTTACGTCTTCGCTCTGGTGAAATGCGCAAAGTTGAAGCTGATTGTCGTGCAACTTTAGGTGAAATCGGCAATGCTGAACATATGCTTCGCTCTCTGGGTAAAGCTGGTGCTTCACGTTGGCGCGGTGTTCGCCCAACTGTTCGTGGTGTTGCCATGAACCCAGTTGATCACCCACACGGTGGTGGTGAAGGTAAAACATCAGGTGGTCGTCACCCGGTATCACCTTGGGGTGTACCAACTAAGGGTTACAAAACTCGTAGTAATAAGCGTACTGATAAATTTATCGTACGTCGTCGCACTAAATAATTAGTGTTTAACTAAAATATGGTTATATAGCGACGAGAGTATTCGTGTAGGCAGGTATCAAATTTTTTGATTTCTGCCTATATAAAATATTGTTGATATATGAACATATAATTTATATTAAGGAATCACCATGCCACGTTCCCTCAAGAAAGGTCCTTTTATTGACCTACACTTGTTGACGAAGGTAGAGAAAGCGGTGGAAAGCGGGAATAAAAAGCCAATTAAAACTTGGTCCCGTCGTTCAATGATTATCCCTACGATGATCGGATTGACCATAGCTGTCCATAATGGCCGTCAACACGTTCCTGTATTTGTTACCGAAGAAATGATCGGTCACAAATTAGGAGAATTTGCACCAACTCGTACTTATCGCGGTCATATCGCTGATAAGAAAGCTAAGAAGTAAGGGGAAGTTAAATGGAAGCTATTGCTATACATAAATTTGCCCGCGGTTCTGCTCAAAAAGCGCGTTTAGTAGCGGATCAAATCCGTGGTGAACACGTAGAGAAAGCACTTGAAATTTTAACTTACAGCAACAAATCAGCTGCTGTTTTAGTTAAAAAAGTACTTAACTCTGCTATCGCTAATGCCGAGCATAACGAAGGTGCAGACATTGATGAATTATTCGTTAAAACAATTATGATTGACGATGGTCCAACAATGAAACGTATTATGCCACGTGCGAAAGGTCGCGCGGATCGTATCATCAAGCGCACAAGTCACATTACTGTGATTGTGTCAGATAGCTAGGAGAGAGTAGAATGGGACAAAAAGTACATCCTACCGGTATTCGCTTAGGTATCACGAAACCTTTCGCGTCTACATGGTTTGCAAGCAGCAAAGACTTTGCCAGTAACTTAGACGGGGACCACAAGGTTCGCGAATATTTAACTGAAAAGCTTAAGCGTGCATCATTATCTAAAGTAGTTATTGAGCGTCCAGCTAAATCTATCCGCGTAACAATTCACACGGCTCGTCCAGGTGTTGTTATCGGTAAGAAAGGCGAAGATGTTGAAAAATTACGTTTAGCAGTTTCAAAAATTGCGGGCGTTCCTGCTCAGATCAACATTGCTGAAGTACGTAAGCCAGAAATGGATGCGCAGTTAGTTGCTGACAGTATCGCAAGCCAGCTAGAACGTCGTGTTATGTTCCGTCGCGCTATGAAGCGTGCAGTTCAGAACGCTATGCGTTTAGGCGCTAAGGGCATCAAAGTTCAAGTAAGTGGTCGTTTAGGCGGCGCTGAAATTGCACGTGCTGAATGGTATCGTGAAGGTCGTGTACCTTTGCATACATTACGTGCTGATATCGATTACGCAATTGCGCGTGGCGATACAACTTACGGTGTAATTGGTATTAAAGTTTGGATCTTTAAAGGCGAAATCATTGGCAAAATGCCATTGCAAGCAGAGCAACCAGCTGCTAAGCCTAAAAGAAAAAACAATCGTAAAAACAGTAAGTAAGAGGAATAAGTAATGTTACAACCAAAACGTACTAAATTCCGTAAGCAGTTTAAATTACGTAACCGTGGTCTTTCTCACACGGGTAGTGATGTAAGCTTCGGTACTTACGGTTTAAAATCGGTTGAACGTGGTCGTATGACTGCGCGCCAAATTGAAGCCGCACGTCGAGCGATGACACGTCACGTTAAACGTCAAGGTAAAATATGGATACGCGTTTTCCCTGATAAGCCAATTACTAAAAAACCTCTTGAGGTTCGTATGGGTAAAGGTAAGGGTTCTGTAGAATATTGGGTTTGCCAAATTCTTCCAGGTCGTGTTCTTTATGAAATGGAAGGTGTATCAGAAGAATTAGCGCGTGAAGCATTTGCTTTAGCTGCTGCTAAACTTCCGTTCAAAACCACCTTCGTAACTAGGACGGTAATGTAATGAAAGCTAGTGAACTTAAAGCTAAAAGCATTGAAGAGTTAAATGCTGAATTACTTGAACTTCTTCGTGAGCAGTTTAACTACCGCATGCAAGCAAGTACAGGTCAATTAGCACAAACTCATTTGCTAAGAACTGTACGTCGCAATATTGCACGTGTTAAGACTATCATCACTGAAAAGGCAGGTAAGTAATGAGCGAAGCTAAAATCCGCACACTACAAGGCGTTGTTGTCAGTAACAAAATGGATAAGTCTATTGTTGTAATGATCGAACGTCGCGTTAAGCACCCTATGTACGGAAAATTCATCACGCGTTCAACTAAGTTGAAAGCACACGATGAAGCAAACGTATGTAACGAAGGTGATATAGTAACTATCACTGAATGTGCACCAATTTCTAAGTCTAAAAACTGGAAATTAGTGGATGTTGTTACAAAAGCATAGTTATATTTAGTCTTTGGACTTTCTATAATAAACTTAACGTAAAAAATAAAAAGCACTAGTATTTATACTAGTGCTTTTTTATTTTCAGTAAATAAGTAATAAATACCCATTAATCTTCATGATATCTATTAATCTGATAACAATTAAATAAAAGAATTAAAATCGGAATTTTTCTAAAGTCTGAGATAACTATTTCTAAATGTTTTTCGATTACTGTTAATCCCAATCACCAACAACTAATCACAAGTTATTAATCAAACGGTTTAGTTTTATATAATGTTAAGAACAGGCTACTTCATAGCAACTCCAGTAAGTTATTGCTTTCTTGTACAGCTGAAACTAAATTATGGCTTTGTTACTTTCAATAAGCAAATACATAACTGACTGACTTATCCTGATCAGTTTTACTTCTTACAACAAGAGCAAAAGATTAAAGCAATGGGTACATATTAAAATTCGATGGCTCGATTGAGTTCAACAATAAATTGTCATTCCTTTTATGTAGAATGTTTTTTAATCATTTTTAGCGCTTGTTTTTACAGGGAAATAATTTCAAATATCGTAAAGTTAATGATTTTTGAACAATTAAACTATCACTTCTCTAAGGGGGGTGTTATAATCTCGCGCCCGTAACGTTTGGATGATTGCTTTTAGCTTGATATTTAACTGATATGGGTAGTCTTTTTAAGGCAGTGACGGGTCAATTTCTGGCCTTGAATTTTAATTTATCTTTGTTTCATTTGATGTAAAAGTCAGAATAAAGATAACAGCGGAGCAAAAATC
Organism: uncultured Colwellia sp.; assembly: GCA_963933725.1. Lineage (GTDB taxonomy): Bacteria > Pseudomonadota > Gammaproteobacteria > Enterobacterales > Alteromonadaceae > Colwellia. The sequence goes on along the minus strand of CAWVWK010000002.1, from coordinate 18,298 downwards.
AATGATCCAAATGCAATCACAGCTGAATGTTGCTGATAACAGTGGCGCTAAGCGTGTTCAATGTATAAAGGTTCTTGGTGGCTCGCACCGTCGCTATGCACGCATTGGTGATATCATCAAAGTTGCCGTAAAGGAAGCAAGTCCTCGCGGTAAAGTAAAAAAAGGTGATGTTCACACTGCGGTAGTGGTGCGCACTAAGAAAGGTGTTCGTCGTACAGATGGTTCTGCTATCCGTTTCGATGAAAACGCGGCTGTAATGTTAAATGCTAACTTACAACCAATTGGTACTCGTATTTTCGGGCCTGTGACACGTGAACTTCGTAATGAAAAATATATGAAGATCGTATCATTAGCACCTGAAGTACTATAAGGAGTCACGATAATGGCATCTAAGATTCGTCGTGATGATGAAGTAATCGTACTTGCTGGTAAAGACAAGGGCAAAACTGGTAAAGTTACCAAAGTGCTTGTTGAAGACAGCAAAGTATACGTAGAAGGCGTAAACTTAATCAAAAAACACACTAAGCCTGTACCTCAGTTACAGCAACCTGGTGGAATTATTGAAAAAGAAGCACCTTTACATGTTTCCAACGTTGCGATTGTTAACCCTAAATCAGGGAAAGCAGATCGTGTTGGTTTTAGAGTTGAAGACGGCAAAAAAGTTCGTTTCTTCAAATCTGATAACGAATTAATTTAATTGGAGTAAACGATGGCGAAACTGCATGATTTTTATAAAGATACAGTTGTAACTGAGCTTCAGAAGAAGTTTGGTTATAAAAGTGTCATGCAAGTCCCTCGGATTGAAAAGATCACCCTTAACATGGGTGTTGGTGAAGCAATCTCTGACAAGAAAGTGCTTGAACATGCCACAAATGATCTTACTGCAATCTCAGGTCAAAAACCTGTCACGACAGTAGCACGCAAATCTGTTGCGGGCTTCAAAATTCGTGAAGGCTACCCTATAGGTACAAAAGTAACTCTACGCGGCGAGCGTATGTGGGAATTCTTAGAGCGTTTAATCTCTATTTCTATTCCACGTATCCGTGACTTCCGTGGTTTAAATCCTAAGTCATTTGATGGCCGTGGTAACTACAGCATGGGTGTTCGTGAGCAAATTATCTTCCCTGAAATTGAATACGATAAAATCGATAAGATTCGCGGATTAGATATCACTATAACGACTAGTGCGAAAGATAACGAAGAAGGACTAGCTTTATTGTCTGCCTTTGCTTTCCCATTTAAGAAGAAGGTGTAGAGTTATGGCTAAATCGTCAATGAAAGCTCGTGAAGCTAAACGTACTAAACTAGTAGCTCAGTATGCTGAAAAGCGTCGTGCGTTAAAAGAAATCATCTCAAGCCCTGAATCTTCAGAAGAAGATCGTTGGGATGCCGTTTTGAAACTTCAAAGTTTACCTCGTGATTCGAGCAGTAGCCGTCAACGTAACCGTTGTAATGTTACAGGTCGTCCACATGGTTTCTTACGTAAATTCGGCTTAAGCCGTATTAAGTTGCGTGAAGCAACTATGCGTGGTGAAGTTCCAGGTCTTAAGAAAGCTAGTTGGTAATTCACGGGAGTACATACTTATGATGACTGATCCTATCGCGGACATGTTTACACGCATCCGCAACGGTCAATCTGCTGCAAAGTCAGTAGTAACAATGCCATCTTCTAAGTTAAAAGTTGCAATTGCCAACTTACTTAAAGAAGAAGGTTATATTTCAGATTTTTCAGTTTCAACTGATGCTAAGCCTCAGTTAGACGTAGAATTGAAATATTTTGAAGGTAAAAGAGTTATTGAAACGATCAAGCGTGTTTCACGCCCTGGTCTTCGTATATACAAAAGCCGTGATGAACTTCCAAAAGTTCTTGCTGGTATGGGTATTGCGATTGTTTCTACCTCTAAAGGTTTGATGACGGATCGTGCCGCTCGCTCTGCGGGTATCGGTGGTGAAGTTCTTGGTTTCGTAGAGTAAGGAGAATACTATGTCTCGTGTTGCAAAAGCACCTGTCGTTGTTCCTGCTGGCGTTACCGTAACGTTATCAGGTCAAGATATTACAGTTAAAGGTCCAGTAGGTGAATTATCACGTACGATTCACAGTTTCGTATCTGTTTCTCAAGAAGAAAACAGCATCGTAACAACAATCGCATGTGACGATAAAAATGCATGGGCTCAAGCCGGTACTGCACGCGCTTTAATCAACAATATGGTTGAAGGTGTAAGTAAAGGTTTTGAAAAGAAATTAGTTTTACAAGGTGTTGGTTATCGTGCCAAAGCTGCTGGTAAATCTTTAGATTTATCTTTAGGCTTCTCACACCCAATTAAGCACGCAATTCCAGAAGGAATTACTTGTGAAACTCCTAGCCAAACTGAAGTAGTACTGAAAGGTGCTGATAAACATTTAGTTGGTCAAACCGCTGCGAACATTCGTGCGTACCGTAAGCCAGAGCCTTATAAAGGCAAAGGTGTACGTTACTCTGATGAATTTGTTCGTCGTAAAGAAGCTAAGAAGAAGTAGGGTAATACTATGGATAAGAAAACATCTCGTTTGCGCCGCGCTAAACGCGCCCGTGCAAAAATCAGCGAGTTGGGTGCGAATCGTTTAGTTGTATTCCGTACTCCTCGTCACATATACGCTCAACTGATCGCTCCAACTGGATCTGAAGTAATTGCAGCTGCATCTACTTTAGAAAAAGAGATCAGCGCAGAAGTTGGTCAAACAGGTAATGTTGCTGCTGCATCTGCAGTTGGTAAAGCGATTGCCGAACGTGCACAAGCTAAAGGCGTTGAGTCTGTAGCATTTGACCGTTCTGGTTACCGTTACCATGGCCGCGTTAAAGCATTAGCAGAAGCAGCTCGTGAAGCTGGTCTTCAATTCTAGGGGTTTATCATGGCTAATCATAATCAAGAAAACTCACAACAAAGTGATATGGCTGAAAAGCTAATCGCCGTTAACCGCGTATCTAAAGTAGTTAAAGGTGGTCGTATTTTCAGTTTTACAGCACTAACAGTAGTTGGTGATGGAAATGGTCGTGTTGGTTTTGGATACGGTAAAGCACGTGAAGTGCCTGCTGCGATTCAAAAAGCAATGGAAAAAGCACACCGTAATATAGTTTCAGTTGACTTGAAGGGGACAACTCTTCAACATCCTATCAAGGGTCGTCATTCTGGTTCTAAAGTTTACATGCAACCAGCTTCTGAAGGTACAGGTATCATCGCCGGTGGCGCGATGCGTGCAGTACTTGAAGTTGCAGGCGTTCAGAACGTATTGTCAAAAGCATACGGTTCTACTAACCCAATCAACGTAGTTCGCGCTACTGTTTCAGCTCTGACGAATATGCATTCGCCAGAAGGTGTTGCAGCTAAACGTGGCAAAACCGTTGCAGACATTTTGGGGTAATCGAACATGGCTAAAACAGTTAAAGTAACACAAATCAAGAGTTCTATCGGTCGTTTGCCGAAGCATAGAGCTACATTAAAAGGCCTTGGTTTACGTCGTATCAACCATACAGTAGAGTTAGAAGACACTCCATCTGTACGTGGTATGATTAACAAGGTTTATTACATGGTTAAGGTGGAGGATTAATAATGCATTTAAATACTTTATCCCCTGCACCGGGATCTCACAAAGCTAAGAAACGCTGTGGTCGTGGTATTGGTTCTGGCATCGGTAAAACTGGTGGTCGTGGTCATAAAGGTCAGAAGTCTCGTTCTGGCGGTAGTGTACGTCCTGGTTTTGAAGGTGGTCAAATGCCATTGAAACAACGTTTACCTAAATTTGGTTTTACTTCACGTAAATCTTTAGTTCGCGCTGAAGTTCGTTTACATGAATTAAACCTTATTAAAGGTGATGTTGTTGATATTCACGCATTAAAAGACGCAGGTCTAATTACGCGTAACGTTGTTTCTGTGAAAATTATGCTTTCTGGCGAAATTTCACGTAAGATAACAGTTCGTGGATTAGGAATAACAAAAGGTGCTCGTGCAGCTGTTGAAGCTGCCGGTGGTAACATCGAGGAATAATACAGAATGGCTACACCAGGAATGGCTTCTAACAAAGGAAGTAAGGGCGCAGGCGGTATGTCTGAGCTTAAACAAAGATTATGGTTTGTATTCGTTGCATTAGTAGTGCTTCGCTTAGGAACTTTTGTACCAATCCCTGGTATTGACGCCGCTGTATTAGCTCAGTTCTTTGAACAACAAAAGGGCACCATTGTGGAAATGTTTAATATGTTTTCCGGTGGTGCTTTAGAGCGAGCCTCAGTATTAGCACTTGGTATTATGCCGTACATCTCGGCTTCGATTATTATGCAGTTAATGACGGTGATGTCACCGAAGTTTGCTGAACTTAAGAAAGAAGGTGAAGCTGGACGTCGTAAAATCAGTCAATATACCCGTTACGGCACTTTAGTTCTAGCAACTGTGCAGTCAATTGCTATTGCGAGAAGTTTACCAGATATGATGCAAGGACTAGTGGTTAACGCTGGTTTTGGCTTCTACTTTACTGCTGTTGTCAGTCTAGTAACCGGTACCATGTTTTTAATGTGGTTAGGTGAACAGATTACAGAACGTGGTATCGGCAATGGTATCTCGATAATAATTTTTGCAGGTATAGTTGCTGGCATGCCATCTGCAGTTGGTCAAACAGCTGAGATGGCGCGTCAAGGTGAATTGCACTTATTAGTGTTGTTACTTATAGGCGTTGTGGTATTTGCAGTAACTTTCTTAGTGGTGTTTGTTGAGCGTGGACAACGACGTATTGTTGTTAACTATGCTAAACGTCAGCAAGGCCGTAAGGTATTTGCTGCACAAAGCACACATTTACCGTTGAAAGTGAACATGGCCGGTGTAATACCGCCAATCTTTGCCTCAAGTATCATTTTGTTCCCAGGCACGCTTGCGAGCTGGTTTGGACAAGGTGAAGGGCCTGTAGCTGATTTCCTACAAGGTGTTGCCGGAGCAATGTCTCCTGGACAACCTTTATATGTAATGATGTTGGCAGCAGCAATAATATTTTTCTGTTTCTTCTATACCGCTTTGGTTTTTAACCCTCGCGAAACAGCAGATAACTTGAAAAAATCTGGTGCGTTCATACCAGGGATTCGACCAGGTGAACAAACATCCAAATACATAGATAAAGTAATGACTCGTTTAACCTTAGCTGGTGCGATGTATATTACCTTTGTCTGTTTGGTTCCACAGTTTATGATTATGGCGTGGGACGTTCAGTTCTACTTTGGCGGTACATCTTTATTGATTATCGTAGTTGTAATTATGGACTTTATGGCACAAGTACAAACTCATATGATGTCTCATCAATATGACAATGTACTTAAAAAAGCTAACCTTAAAGGCTAAAGCCAATATATTAGCTAATTAGCTCTCATTAATGAGAGGCGGAGTATTAAAATGAAAGTACGTGCATCCGTAAAAAAGATTTGTCGTAATTGTAAAGTGGTTAAGCGTAAGGGCGTTATTCGCGTTCTTTGTTCTGAACCAAAGCACAAACAAAGACAAGGTTAATTCTTCTAAGAAAGATATGAAGTTTAACTGATTATTTTTCTTGGCTTTGATTAACGATATCTTTTAGAAGTAGCATTATGCGTAAAATTATGTATAATGCGCTTCGATTTGCAAAAAAAAGAGAATGGTTGGGTATCCTAACGGGCTTTCCAACCAATGTTATTATATTTTAAATAGGAGATGTGTTTAGTGGCCCGTATCGCTGGCATTAACATCCCTGATCGTAAACATGCAGTAATCGCCATTACTGCGATTTACGGTATCGGTGCAACACGTGCGAAAGCAATTTGTGTAGCAGCTGGTATTGATGAATCAACAAAGATCAGTGAACTCGACGAAGCAAAAATTGATTTGCTTCGCGCAGAAGTGGACAAATTTACCGTAGAAGGTGATTTGCGCCGTGAAGTTTCAATGAATATTAAACGTCTTATGGATTTAGGCTGTTACCGTGGTATTCGCCACCGTCGTAGTCTTCCATTACGTGGTCAACGCACTAAAACAAATGCGCGTACCCGTAAAGGTCCTCGTAAGCCAATTAAGAAGTAAGAGGAACTAAACAATGGCTAAAACACCCGTTCGTACGCGTAAACGCGTAAAAAAACAAGTTGCTGATGGCATGGCTCATATCCATGCTTCTTTCAACAACACAATCGTGACTCTTACAGACCGTCAAGGTAATGCATTATCTTGGGCGACTGCTGGTGGTTCAGGTTTTCGTGGTTCACGTAAATCTACCCCTTTTGCTGCGCAAGTAGCTGCAGACCGCGCAGGCGCTACTGCAAAAGAGTTTGGTTTGAAGAATATTGAAGTTTTCGTTAAAGGTCCAGGTCCAGGTCGTGAATCTGCTATCCGTGCCTTAAATGCTGCTGGTTATAAAATCACCAACATTACTGACGTAACACCTATTCCTCATAATGGTTGTCGTCCTCCTAAGAAACGTCGCGTTTAATCGGATAATTTTAGGATAGTTGGAGAAAGAAAATGGCTAGATATTTAGGTCCTAAGTTAAAGCTAAGTCGCCGCGAAGGAACTGATTTGTTCCTTAAAAGTGGTGTTAGAGCAATTGACACTAAATGTAAAATCGAAACAATACCAGGTCAACACGGCGCACGTCGTGGTCGTTTGTCTGATTACGGTGTTCAACTTCGTGAAAAACAAAAAGTTCGTCGTATTTATGGCGTTCTAGAAAAACAATTCCGTAACTACTATAAAGAAGCGGCTCGTCTTAAAGGCAACACAGGTGAAAACTTGTTACAACTTTTAGAGAAGCGTTTAGATAACGTAGTTTACCGTATGGGTTATGCAAGTACACGTGCAGAAGCTCGTCAATTAGTTAGCCATAAGGCTATCGTGGTAAATGGCGTTGTAGTTAATATCCCATCTTTCACTGTGAAAGCTGAAGATACTGTTTCTGTTCGTGAAAAGTCTAAAACTCAAGCGCGTATCATCGCTGCTTTAGAATTAGCCGAACAACGTGAGAAACCACTTTGGGTTGAAGTAGATAACAAGAAATTAGAAGGCGTTTTCAAACGTGTTCCTGATAGAGCTGACTTATCTGCTGAAATTAATGAACAGTTGATTGTTGAACTTTACTCTAAGTAAAGTTGAATTTTAAGAGAGGACAAATATGCAGGGTTCTGTAACCGAATTCCTTAGACCAAGCCTAGTAGGCATTGAAACCGTTAGCAATAGAAGAGCTAAGGTAACTTTAGAACCACTAGAACGTGGTTTTGGTCACACTTTAGGTAATGCTTTACGCCGTATTCTTTTATCTTCAATGCCAGGTTGTGCTGTAACTGAAGTTGAAATTGATGGTGTATTACACGAGTACAGTAGTAAAGAAGGTGTTCATGAGGACATCATCGAAATATTGTTAAACCTTAAAGGGCTTGCTGTTATTTTAGAAGGCAAAAATGAAGCCGTTCTTACTTTAACAAAGTCTGGTGAAGGCCCTGTAACGGCTGCTGATATACAGCATGATGGTGATGTAACTATTGCTAATCCAGATCATGTTATCTGTACCCTAACGGGTGATGGTTCTATCAGTATGCGAATCAAGATAGAAATGGGTAGAGGTTATGTACCTGCTTCTGTTCGTCGCGATGCCGAGGAAGATGAACGTGCAATTGGCCGTTTGTTGGTTGATGCTTCATTCAGCCCAGTAGTACGAATTGCTTACGATGTAGATTCTGCACGTGTTGAACAACGTACAGATTTAGATAAGTTAGTTTTAGATATGGAAACCAATGGTACATTGGATCCGGAAGAAGCTATCCGTCGCGCTTCTACAATTTTAGCTGAACAGCTAGATGCGTTTGTTGAGCTACGTGATATTAAAGAAGCTCCAGCAGTGGAAGAAAAACCATTGTTTGATCCTATTTTACTTCGTCCTGTAGATGATCTTGAATTAACGGTTCGTAGTGCAAACTGTTTAAAAGCAGAAGCAATACAATACATTGGTGATTTAGTACAACGTGCTGAAGTAGAACTTCTTAAAACACCTAATTTAGGTAAGAAGTCTCTAACTGAAATTAAAGACGTTTTAGCGTCACGTGGTTTGTCTCTAGGCATGCGCCTAGAAAACTGGCCACCAGAAAGCATTGTTGACAACGACTAGTTCGGTCATCGTTTTTTTAATAGTTTTTTAAGAGGATTAACACATGCGTCATCGTCAAAGTGGTCGCCAGTTAAACCGTAATAGCAGTCATCGCCAAGCGATGTTCCGTAATATGGCTAGCTCTTTAGTAAAGCACGGCGTTATCAAAACGACTGTAGCTAAGGCTAAAGAATTACGTCGCGTTGTAGAGCCATTAATTACAATGGCTAAGACCGACAGTGTAGCAAATCGCCGTTTAGCATTTGCACGCACACAAGATAAAGCAGTAGTTGGTATTTTATTTAATGAACTTGGTGAACGTTACCAAGATCGCCCAGGTGGTTACACTCGCATTTTGAAATGTGGTTTCCGTACTGGTGATAAAGCACCTATGGCTTATATTGAATTAGTAGATCGCCCAGCAGTTGAAGAAGAAACTGTTGAGGAAGTTGAAGATTCAGCAGAAGCGTAATATTTAAAATTATTTAAATATTACAAAAACCGAGCTTAGGCTCGGTTTTTTTATGTCTGCAGTTTGAACATATTCAATAACATTGGTATAAATACCTAAATGAGTGTGAAGTGGCATAAGTTAAAAGCTAAATATAATTGACACCATGATAATAATTAACAGCTAAGGTAAGTCTTTAATTTTGTTTGTGCTTGCATTTATTGCTAGCTAAGGGCTAAAATCGAGAACTTACAACAATAAGGGTAGCCACTCCGAATGTCATCACGTAATCCTATCATAGCTGTTACAGGTTCTTCTGGTGCTGGAACTTCAACAACAACATCCTCCTTTAATCATATTTTCAGAACGTTAGGAATTAACGCTGCTCAAGTAGAAGGTGATAGTTTTCATCGTTTTTCTCGTCAAGAAATGGACATGGAAAAACGCAAAGCAAGAGAAGAAGGCAATAATTTAAGCTACTTTGGCAATATCGCCAATGACTTTGATGCGCTTGAACAACTGTTCGTTGATTATGGAGAAACAGGGAAGGGCAGAATGCGCCGTTATTTACATACCTTCGATGAAGCAGTACCTTATAACCAAATGCCTGGAACATTTACCCCATGGGAGCAATTAGGCGAGGGCACAGACTTATTGTTTTATGAAGGCCTCCATGGTGGTGTTGTAACTGAAGAAACTGATGTGGCTAGACATGTCGACTTACTTATTGGAATGGTACCTATTGTAAACCTCGAGTGGATTCAAAAAATCATCCGTGATACTAATAAGCGAGGACACACCAGAGAAGCCGTTACAGCGAGTATAGTAAGAAGTATGGAAGATTATATCTCATATATTACCCCTCAGTTTTCGCGTACTCATATCAACTTTCAACGTGTTCCTACGGTTGATACATCGAACCCCTTTAGTGCCAAAGCTATTCCAAGTCTTGATGAGAGCTTCGTCGTTATTCGGTTCAGAGAAGTAAAAAATGTCGACTTTCAATTTTATCTGAGCATGATAGATGGATCTTTTATGTCTCGTGTTAATACATTAGTTGTACCTGGTGGAAAAATGGGTCTTGCCATGGAGCTTATTTTAACGCCTTTAATTAAAGATTTAATAGAGAGAAAACGTATTGAAAACAAACAACTTGATTGGATGAGCGATCTTTAATTGAGATATGCTTGTAGCCTGCTTTTTTGTTATGAAGTTATTGACCGCATATTGAATCAAAAATTACTAAGAGCATTGGTAGAGGTTATTTACTTCATGAGCGATATTGCTTGTAATACTTTCTAACTTTTGTTCTGTCACCTCTAATACATGCTGTTTGAAAATACTATTACTCACATTTACGCTCTTTCTTTTAAGCTTGCAATGAAAAACGTTATTCAACAGTAAGTTATTATTCTTGTGGTCGTATGTTTCCAATCGTGCGGAATCAAGAAACTCGCTAATATTGGCTAGGCTATCATCAATGTAAAGTTTACCCCCTGTTAAACTTCGGGTCATACCGCGTATACGATAGTCAATATCTACAACATCACTATCGAATTCTTCTAGTATGTAATTCAAAACTTTCAATGGTGATATAACACCACAGGTTGAAAGCTCTATATCAGCTCTAAAGATCGCTAAGTTTTTATGCAGTTCTTCTTCAGGGTAAGTATGTATGCATAAATGAGACTTATCTATATGTGCAACAAGTGATTCAGGTTTGGCTTCTTCAGAAATCATTAAAGTGACACTCGCACCTTGCGGGTTATAATTTTGATGAGCAACGTTTAGTACATTGCCACCTATCATATCACATATACTGGTTAAGGTTTCAGAGAGTTTTTGTGAACTGTACTGCTTGTTTATTTCAGCCTTGTATTGCTGAAATAAACTATCACAGTGAATATGCTTTACTTGATATAGAGATAAGCTGAGGTTTTTAGTTAAATTATTAAAACCGTATAGTTGAACTTTATTCTGTTTATTCATTCTCTATTAGGCTTCTACAATTGAGAAGTCATGGGTTATTTTTACTTTACTATTTAGCATAAGCGCTACAGAGCAATACTTATCAGCAGATAAATTGACAGCACGCTCTACATGTTTTTCAGCAACTTGAGTACCACTTATGACAAAATGAAGATGAATAGAGCCAAAAAGCTTTGGTACTGTACTTACACGTTCGCTGGTTATTTTTACTGTACAGCCGATTACGTCTTGTCTGGATTTTTGTAAAATACTGACCACGTCGACAGAAGAACAGCCACCTAGAGAAATAAGTACATTTTCAAGCGGGCTAGGAGCAAGGTTTCCACCATTTGCGTCCAATACAACCGTATGCCCACTCTCAGAAGTGCCCACAAATAATTCTTCACCAATCCATTTTACTTCTGCTTTCATATTAATTATCTTATTTTGTTTGTATTCCTTATATTCTAACTAAAGTTGACAGATCAAACTAGTGAGATTCAGTGCCTTTTTACTTACTTATACATTTGAATGTAACAGGAATAATTTACAAGGCATAAAAAAGCCAGCACGAAGCTGGCTTATTACATTGTATAACGTTAAAAGTTACATTGCAGCGTTAGTGCTTTCGAAAATTTTATCTGCTGATGCAGCTACAAAGCCAGTGTAAAGCTTTCCATTTGCAAGCGGGTATCTTTTAGCAAATTCATAGAAGCAACTCGGTATTTCCATGGCTTTATCAGAAAAGTTAACCAAAGCTTTATCTGCTAATGTAGAAGATTGCTCAAGTTTAACAGATTCATCGCCTTTGATTTCACCGCCACTTACATTAAGCGCATAACCTGCATCTTTAAGTGTTGTATTAACAGCTTCTATATCTTTATATCCGTCAAGGTGATTAATGCTCACTGTGAAGTGGTTTGCTCGGTAGCCCCATGCAGACAACCAAGCAGCATATTCACTCTCTTTAAGCAGTGTTTTATAATCAGAAGAGCTAACTTCCCAGTTTTTACCAGAAAATAAAAAGTCTGGTTGTGATGCAACATTGTCAGGAAGTTGACCAACTAATGAATGAATAATGTTCTGAATTTTCTCAGGAAACTCTTCAACTCTTAATTCACTAATAAAAACCTTTGGCATGGTTTCATCACTATGTTCGTAGTGTTTTGCTGTGAGTTTTTTTGCTTCAAAGTCGTACTGTCCACATTCTGTATAACCTAAATCAGTTAAGTGTTTAGCCAGCTTATTTAAGTTAACTTTTTCAATGTTAAAAGTACGGTAAGCTACGTGATCGTTAATAACGTCTTGGCCTTTACCTAATAAGTTATGGATAGATTTAGCTGAAGGTGTAACCACTAAGTACTGTGTCCAGATATTACTAAATAAAGCTTCTATTTGTGTTGTCATATGCTGTTCCTAGAGACCTATAGTTTGTGCTATAAGTGCTTAAATTAAAGTGTAATGCCAGGGCTTAACGTGGATGGTAAGCTCACTTTCTCAGCTTCTACAGAAGCAACAGGGTAGGCACAGTAATCGGCGGCATAAAATGCACTTGCTCTATGGTTACCACTTGCACCGATACCACCAAAAGGTGCGGCGCTGCTTGCACCAGTTATAGGCTTATTCCAGTTAACAATACCTGCACGAATGCGCTTGAAGAAGTGGTTGTATAGCTCTTCGCTGTCGCTTAATAAGCCTGCAGATAATCCGAATTCAGTATTATTCCCTTCATCAATAGCAGCATCGAAGTCTGTATAACGGTATACTTTAACAAGAGGTCCGAAGTATTCTTCGTCAGGAATATCATTGATTATTGATGATACATCTACAATACCAGGAGAAACAAAACCAGTACCGCGTTCTAAATGCTTCATTTCAAGAATAGATGAGGCACCTAATACAAGTAATTTATTTTGAGCATTGATAAGATCTAATGCTGCTTTTTCAGAGATCATTGAGCCTAAGAAAGGTTGATTTTCGTCATCGAAATAGCCAATAGTGAGGCCTTGAGTGACTTCTACGAGCTTTTCTAGAATTGCATCACCTTGCTCACCCGCTTCAATAAATAAACGGCGCGCACAAGTACATCTTTGTCCTGTCGTAACAAAAGCAGATTGAACGATATCATGAACAACAGCATTAACATCTGAAATATCTTTTACGATTAATGGGTTATTACCCCCCATTTCTAAAGCAAGAATTTTACCTGGTTGACCACCAAACTGTTGGTGTAAAAGGTGACCTGTGGTTGAGCTACCGGTAAAGAATAAACCATCAATCATTTTATGGCTAGCAAGCGCTTTACCGGTTTCTACTTCGCCTTGCACCATGTTAATAACACCATTTGGAAGCCCAGCAGCTTGCCATAATTTAAGTACTTCTTCTGCAACTTTGGGGGTTAGTTCACTCGGTTTAAATACAACAGTATTACCAGCAATTAGCGCTGGAACAATATGGCCATTAGGTAAATGCCCTGGGAAATTATAAGGGCCAAATACTGCAACAACACCATGAGGCCTGTGTCTAATGAAAGCTTTCGCACCAGGCATTGGGTTTTCTACCGTACCAGTACGTTCATTATAAGCATTCAATGATATATTGATTTTGCCTATCATTGCGCCTACTTCACCTAAGGTTTCCCACAGGGGTTTACCTGTTTCTAAAGCTATGGTTTTGGCAAGTGGTTCTTTATTCTGAGTTAGCTGCTCACCAAATTTTTTGATGACATCGATTCTTGCTTCTAAACTTATATTTGCCCATTGTTCAAATGCTGCTCTAGCACCTGAAATAGCATTATTTACTTGCTCTTCATTAGCCGTTTTCCCTTGCCATATTACTTCATTACGAGCTGGGTTTAGTGAAGATACGTTATGTCCTAAACCTGCTTGCCAGGTACCGTTAATAAATTGGTTTTTATTTGAATAGTCTATAGTTGACATAATATTTCCTATAAAATGGGGTTAGTTTGATAACAATCGAACCAAATCTGATTGCTTAACATTTAATGCTTCTGCTACTTTTAACGGTAACACAACAGAATTTGTTTCATTACACACTTTAGTTATACACTGTGTAGCCCTAAAGCCTTTAATAGCAGTGTTGCAAATAATATATTTAATAGCTGAACTATCAGACAACACATCACAATGTGCTGTATTACTAATGCGAACCCGAAATAATTTACTTTCGTATACTGCACGTATCTGTGTTAAATCAGCTTCAACCGTTGGTCCAGCGTCAAAAATATCGACGTAACCTCTTCGAGAGAAGCCTTCATTTTCTAGCAACTTAAGTGCTGGAACGGTATTTTTGTGAACTTGGTTAATAACTGCCTGTGCTTCATCACTTAATAAATTTACATATACGGGATGTTTTGGCATAAGTTCAGCGATGAAATCTTTATTACCAATACCGGTTAAATAATCTGCTTTAGTGAATTCAATACTTAGGAAGTGTTTTTCTAACCAATCATAAAAAGGAGAACGACCATGTTGATCACTAACACCACGCATTTCAGCGATAACACATTGAGCGAATCGTTCTTGATGTTGCGCCATAAATAAGAAACGGCAACGTGATAAAAAGCGCCCATTGCCATCTTTTCTATGGCTATCTTGCAGGAAGAGTGTACAAATTTCTGTTGTGCCCGTGTAATCGTTACATAGAGAAAGTGTTTCTACCGTGTTGTAGATACCTAGCTCTCTTGAACTGTGGACAGCTTTACCAAGGTGATAATGGTAAAAGGCGTTGTCTAAGCCAACAGCAGCCTCTATACCACTCGTGCCAACGACTTGCTTTAACTCGGTATCTTCCATGACAAAAAGGTAGCCTTGATCTCCAGCTGACTCTATGCCATCAATAAATGCTTTTTCTGAGCGGTTTATACGTTCTCTAAGCATTTCTTCATTGACAGGAAGCGAAGTAAAACCATGACCTGATTCTACAGCTATTCTATATAAATCAGTGTAATCAGATGGCTCAATAGGGCGAATTATGATCATAAATTTTCCAGCAAATTACGAATAAAATGTTGTTTAGCGACTTGCATCGCTATGCTACATAAAGATTTGAAATCTCGGTGATTAACCAGCAATTTTTGCGACAGCTAGTTCGAATTTTTTCATGCCTGCAACAATGTCTTCATTCGGAATGACTAATGATGGAGCAAAGCGAACAATGCTTGCACCTGCTACTAAGGTCATTACCCCTTCAGCCATTGCTGCAACTAAAAATTCTTTTGCTTTGCCTTGGTATTGCTCATTTAAAACAGCACCAACTAAAAGGCCTTTACCTCTTATTTCACTAAAGACATTGTATTTCTCATTAATAGCATTTAAATGCTTAGTGAAAATAGCTGACTTCTCAATAACGCCATTTAATACCTCTGGTGTGTTAATGGTATCCATAACGGCTTCTCCAACAGCACAAGCTAATGGGTTACCACCATAAGTACTACCGTGAGTACCTATTTTTAAATGTTTAGCTATTTCAGTTGTTGTTAGCATAGCCCCTATAGGGATACCACCACCTAAACCTTTTGCAGAAGTTAAAATGTCTGGTGTAACATCAAGATCCATATAGGCGTATAGTGAACCTAAACGACCCGCGCCTGTTTGTACTTCATCGAAGATAAGCAATGCGTTATGTTCATCACAAAGATCACGAACACCCTGAATAAACTCATCAGTAGGAGAAACGATACCGCCTTCACCTTGTAAAGGTTCGATCATAATGGCACAAGTTTTATCTGAAATAAGCTCTTTAACACTTTCAAGATTGTTATATTCGGCATGTACAACATCACCAGGCTTTGGACCAAAACCATCAGAATAAGCAGCTTGTCCGCCGACAGTCACGGTGAAAAATGTACGGCCATGAAAACCTTGTTTAAAAGCGATTATTTGTGTTTTGTCACTACCGTGAACGTCAAGCGCCCAACGGCGAGCTAATTTTAAAGCGGCTTCATTTGATTCTGCACCGGAGTTAGCAAAGTATACTTTTTCTGCAAAGGTACTATCTACAAGCTTCTTAGCTAAACGTAAAGCAGGTTCATTCGTCATGACATTTGATAAATGCCAAATTTTTTCGCCTTGCTCTTTTAAAGCACCTACTAGAGCTGGATGGCAATGACCTAAACAGTTAACAGCAATACCACCGGCAAAATCAATATATTCGTTATCTTGTTGATCCCAAACACGAGAGCCTTTACCTCGAACTGGAATGACAGCTGAAGGGGCGTAGTTTGGTACCATAACATCATCAAATAATGCTCTTGTAACGGGTTGTGCTTTTGACATGTGTAAATCCTTAAAATTAATATTAACGACTGGCGCAATAATAAATGCGACTGAAAAATTCTGTAGTTGTAGGTTGAAAAATGCCTATTTATTTGTTTTGAGACAGTTCTGAACTTACGTTACGGCTAAAAAACGATCACTTTAAAAGAGGTGATATGGATAAAAAAACTTAAGATATGGTGGGTATTATGGCAGAAATAGCAACTTTTGTCTCCCTGCAAACACCTAAAATCAAGGGGTTTATGTTTTTATGCAACTTTAATGAATATTTAAAGTAAGTAATATAATTGATAAGCTTTTAAAAAAAGCTTTGAGGTAAATAAGACCAACTTTATTAGAGTTAATAAATAATCAAAAAAAAATTACTTTTTTATAAAAATAAGGGAGGAATTTGATTGTTTAGATGAAATATTATGGGTGTTAGTTTAAAAGACAGAATTTAATTAGCTTGAAAAGTTCTGAATTTGGTTAAAAAATTTGATAACAATAGTTCCCCTTGAGGGGTCAAAATTGACTCAGGATGAAATTGAACACCTACAATGGGAAGGCTTTCATGTTCAATAGCCATTATCTCATCAATTCTACCATCAGCTGTCTTAGTCCACGCCGTGATATTTAAGCAACTCGGTAATGTCGCTTTATTAATAATTAATGAATGGTATCGTGTTACTTGCATGGGTCGTTTAATATGCAAGAATAATTCTGATTCAGTATGCTCAATTGAGCTGGTTTTACCATGCATTAGTGTTTTTGCTTTTTCAACTACAGCACCGAAGTGTTGGGCAATGCATTGATGGCCCAAGCAAACCCCAAGTAAAGGCACTTTACCTGAGAAGGCAGAGATAACGGCAAGAGAGACTCCGGCATCGTTCGGGCTACATGGGCCCGGAGATATCACAATATATTGAGGTTGAATTTGAGCTATTTCAGCAATGGTGATTTGGTCATGGCGTACTACTTTTACTTGTTGTCCTAGTGCTTGAAAATAATGCACTAGGTTAAAGGTAAAAGAGTCGTAATTATCTATCATCAATAACACAATGATGTCCTATATAGTTTAGTCAGCGCTATTCTATGCTGAAGTAGACCTTAGAACAAATAAAAAAATACCCTACTGAGTCAGTAAGGGTATTTTTTTGTTATATGAAATGACGGATTATCAATTAAAAACTTGCAACGGCCTGTAACCATAGTTTATCCGTGTCGCTAGCATAAGCATCTGCAGAATAGTTAGCGTACTTTAATAACATACTATAATTATTATTAAAGCGATAACCGGCAGAGAAGTTAATTTCTTTACCGTAATCGACACTATTAACATCAGAAGTTAAGGAATGATACGTTGCTGCTAAATTAATTTTTGCCACCTTACCTTTCACCGTAACGTAAATATCAGAAACGCCACCGGCAGGTGTGCCTAAAAACTTATCTGCCCAACCTTGGAATTTGTGTTTAGTGGCTAGCGGCGTATTAAAGCCTACGCCATTATCACTTCCTAGTAATTCATAACCTCCGAGTACTGTAACAGGACCAAACATTGAGCCTACTTCGGCATTTAAATAAGTTGCTGTATAGCTGGCGTTATTATCACCAGCATCACTTTGGCTTGCAACGCTGGCATTTACAAAAATAGGGCCAAATTTACCATTGTATAAGCCACCAATCGTATTGCTTGAATTCTTAGCATTACTAGCAGCATCATAATTTAAACCGTAAGCAAAACCGGAAAAACTATGGTTTCTACTTAACGTGTATTTGGCATTGAATAAATGGAATTCACCAGAATCATTGCCATCTGTAATACCATTAATATTATGTACATAACTATAGTCAAAACTAAAAGCGCCCATTCTATATTGGGCACGGGCTCCATCATATGTTTGTTCATTTTGACGCCACCCCACCCCACCAACAAAGCGCTCATTGTTGTGCAGAATACGCTGACGGCCTACAGTTGCGCTAAAGCCTTTAATACCATATTTCACATAAGCTTGGTTGACATCGGTACCGGTTGGATCAGCGATAACAGGATATTGTGTATTACCGTTTGAGGTACTATTGTAATCATCGACAAAAGCACTAACGTTATCTACTTCTATTCCAAGAGATAAATTTTGATAACTCCCTGTATCAATCGTAATTCTACTTTTTATTGTTAATGCCGAGGCATCATTGTCTATTCCATCTTGGCTTACACCTTCGTATCTAGCACGAAACTGAACAGCGGCTTTTGTATCTTGTAGCGCTTTGGTTACAGCACTTTCATGCGATACATCCTCCGCTAAAGCAATGGGAGTTGTTAAAATCGCCATAGTAATTAACGATAATGAAAATCGATGGTATTGCTTGTTAGTTAATGTCATGAGTTATACCCTTGCAGTGAATTATAATAATAAATTTTTTTTCAATTTTTTTCATTTCAACATGAAATGCCGGTCAAAAAAAAGTCATTTATCAGTTGTC
>CAWVWK010000001.1:0-52007 GCA_963933725.1 uncultured Colwellia sp. | reverse complement strand
TGTTGATCTTCTATAAGGGTTTGCCATTGCGCTTGGTTGCGAAATATTCTCATGAGGTACTCCAAGTAATTGTTTGAAGTACCTTAGCCTGAAAAAAAATTGTTGTTTAGATGCCTTTCCCCAGACGCTTACTGTAAAAATATTGATAGATTATGAGTTTGACATAGGCATTAATTGAAAAGGTATATCTATGATGTGCAAATTAAAGGAGGGGATTAATTAAGTGCTATATAGAACCCGGTAATAGATAGTGTTTTTAACTTTAAGCATCTATCTATACGCTTTTATGGCTTGATCCGATTTTTTTACTTTTAATATATTGTCTTTTGTTTGCTGGAATAAATTCTCACATTGTTGTGTTAATGAAGAAGAAAGTTCAATGAGCTTGTCCAGCTTGTCATTAACGGTGACGATTTCTTCGGGTAAATAGTCTATAAAAAATTGATCTATCAAGTGCTTCCTTATTAACTCCTTACTTTCAATGAGGTGATACTGTTTATTTTCAACCACTTTAAAAAGTTGGTTGGTTTTTTTTAGTATAAAATCAATATCGCATTCTATTGCTGTCATCATGTTGATTTTGACTCTTTATTTAAATTGGATTAATAATGAGAGTATGTAAAGTAATTTACTAGCCAGCCTTAACCCTATTCTCTACAGGAATAGCGTCCCAACTTGATTTTATATCACTGATGAGTCGTTTCACTTCATCTAATTTTTCTATCTTATTATGTGCATTAGCTTCAACAAGAATCCGGACGATGTAGTCGTATAAATCAAATAAATTTTGAGATATTTCGCCTCCTTTTTCCATGTCTAAACTATCTTGTAATTCACCTACTAAGGCGATAGCTTTAGTTAAACATTTGCCTTTGTTTTCAATTTCATTTCTTGAAATCGCGCCACTTGCAATAGCAACGTTCGATAAAATATGTTTGAAGATAATGCTGATCAGTTGATGCGGACTTGCATCAGCGACATTATCAACATTAGCATTTTTGTATTTCTGTATAGATGCTCTCATTGCTAATCCTTTGGGTTTAAATAAGATCAATAATTGGAATAAAAAGGTAAGCATCTAGTGTGCCAATTTATAAAAAAGATTTAAGTCTCATTAAGAAGAGCTGTACCAGTAAGTTAATTTTCACTAAAAAAGATGGTTTATCATTATTTCTCAATTGATTAGAAAAATTTATAGCTAAAAAAGCAACATGATTTTTAAAGTCAATTTAATGACTTTTGCGTCAACTTTTTGGTGTTTTAATTTGCGATCTTATTTTTTTGAACTAAGGTTATAAGTTCAACTTCAATCCCATCGCTTATTTGTAATTTAGCAAATAGCGTCTGAATCAATAGAATTTAATTTATGACGACATTAGAAAAAGAAATAAAACTTTCACATTCTGAATTACCGACTCCTAAGCATGGTCATAATCAAATCCTTATTATAGATAATGATTGTGAAAGAACGAAACATATCACAACTATTTTATCTTTTGTGGGTGAGCATTTCAAACAATGCACACATGAACAAGCAAATACTTTTTTTAATGAAAGTGATAAAATTTTAACGGTTATTCTCGCTGGAGATATTTCTCAATCGACAGAAAAATTGATAAAAGAGCACCCTCAGATTCCTTTTATTTTACATAAAGTCAATGACACTGATTCGCTTAAATCTTTTGTGAATATTATTGGCGAGTTAGAAAATAAGTTAAATTATGGGCAGTTAATAGAGCTTATTCATCATTGTCATCAATACCATAACAACCTCCCTATATGTGCTGCGAATTATACATCTGCCGCCTTATTTAGAAGTTTAGTCGGTGTTAGTGAGGCTATGGCACAATTAAGAGCTTTAATTGAACAGGTAGCCGCAACAACAGCAAGTGTACTTATTTTAGGTGAGTCAGGTACAGGGAAGGAGGTTGTCGCAAGAAATATTCATAACTTGTCAGAAAGAGCTAAAGGGCCGTTTGTTCCTGTAAATTGTGGTGCGATTCCAGCAGACTTATTAGAGAGCGAGTTATTCGGCCATGAGAAAGGCGCGTTTACGGGGGCTATTTCAATGCGTAAGGGACGATTTGAAATGGCTGAAGGAGGTACTTTATTTTTAGATGAAATAGGTGATATGCCACAACCTATGCAAGTGAAGCTTTTAAGGGTTCTACAAGAACGGACCTTTGAGCGTGTAGGTGGGGTTAAAAGTATCAAAGCAAATGTTCGTATTGTGGCAGCTACTCATCAAAAGTTAGAAGAGATGATTAAAAGTGGAGACTTTCGGGAAGATTTATTTTATAGACTCAATGTATTCCCAATAGAAACACCGGCTCTTAGAGAACGAAGTGAAGATATTCCTTTTCTATTAAAAGAGCTGCTTAACCGTTTTAAACGAGAACAGGGCAAGACATTACGTTTTACACAAAAAGCGATTGAATCTTTAATAAAGCACCCTTGGTCGGGAAATGTCAGAGAATTATCGAACTTAATTGAAAGAATGCTAATTATGTATTCAGAGCAAGTGGTTGATGGCGCACAGTTACCTAAAAAATATCAACATTTTAAAATGGAGCCTTACCAACCAGAGTATCCTGAAGCGCTTAATCATATGCAAGAGCAAGATGTGATTAACGATCTTTTTTCTGAGCAGGCAAAAGATGAAGATGCCTCAATCGATAAGCAAGAGTCGGTTGATGAAAGTGAGAGTCAAGGTGAAGCCAAGACTCTCTCATCTGAAGATGTGCTCCCTGCACAAGGGGTGAATCTGAAAGAGCACCTAGCAGGGCTAGAGGTTTCATTAATTTTTCAGGCACTCATTAAACAACAATGGGTCGTTGCAAGGGCTGCTGAAATGCTAGGGATGCGAAGAACAACGTTAGTAGAAAAAATGCGTAAATATAACTTAAACAAAGAAACAGCCTAAGCTGTATTTAGGCATTTTTTACAAGCTATATAAAGGCTAGTCAATTAATTGGCTAGCCTTTAATTTTTATATATCTTTATGAAAATCAATATAAAACCATGTCGTTTTTATTGGCATGCATAATGCAAATACTCCCCCATAAGATATTTAAACAAAGTGGTAAACTTATGGCTTCAGCACTACCTACATTAGATGAACATAACGATAATCAGCTTGTATCGCCGCCGTCTTCAAGTGATGCCTACAATCATTACAGGTCTAAATGCTTTTTAAATGAACATCAAAATAATACAAGTTTGAGTAAGAACATCAAACAAAAAACTTTCTCAGAAACTTCACCTAATGAAGATGTAGATGTATTAGATGATGAGATTGGCACATTAGAGGTGGAAGGTTTTAAAGGCGAGTTAGCTCTATTAAGGCAAAATGCTTTAGAAGCAACACAAATGATTGATGCTATGCCAACAGGATTAGTGGTTTTAGATGGCAATGGTATTGTGATGAGATCAAACCAAGTGGCAACCAAACTATTGTGTCATAACAATAAATCCGAAGCATTAAATTCAAATGATTTACCTCAAAAGCTATCTTTAACAGGTCTGCGTTGGTTAACAATTATTAATAATGTATTTCAACCAAGAGAAGATGATGGCCACGAAGTCTCTTTAAAAAGTGGTCAGCGTGTAAAATTAGAAATAAGCGCCTTAGCAGATAAACCAGGGCAATTGATTATTATCACCGACCTTACTCAAACGCGTTTACTGCAAGATAAGCTAGGCCAATTACAACGTTTATCTTCATTAGGAAGAATGGTGTCGAGTCTAGCACATCAAATAAGAACACCACTCTCAGCGGCGATGCTTTATAGTGCCAATTTAAGTAAATCGTTATTATCAGATTCAAATAGATTATCCTTTCAAGAAAAACTTCATTCGCGATTACAAGACCTTGAGCAAAGAGTTAACGATATGTTGCTATTTTCTAAAAGTGGTAAAGAGCAAGTGGTTTCACCCTTATCAGTTAATGCACTCATAAAAGATGCCGTTAATGCCATGGAAGTTATTGTCAATAAAGAGAATGGCAGAGTGAAAGTTCAATATTGTGAAAAAGAACATTATATATTGGCGAATAAAAGTGCGCTTAGTGGTGCGATTCAAAACCTTATTCATAATGCCTTACAGGCATATGTACAACTTGAGGAAAACGACCAAATTTCAGGTGTGGAGATAACCATTCAGGTTTATTGTCAAAAAAACAATGCGTATATCAGTGTGAAGGATAATGGTGTAGGCATATCTACCGAACTGAAGAATAAAATTTTCCAGCCTTTCTATACATCAAGCATACAAGGCACCGGTTTAGGCTTAGCTGTTGTTAAATCAGTACTAAATGCTCATCAAGGTAGTGTTGCTCTATTAAGCGATACGGGCGAAGGAGCACATTTTTGTTTAACTTTACCTTTAATAGATGCGAATAAACTCGAAGAGTCGATGCAAAATAAGGAGCGAAACAATGAATAAGCATAAGATTTTAGTTGTAGAGGATGATGAAGGGTTAAGAGAAGCTTTAGTTGATACTTTAACACTTGGCGGTTACCTCTGTAATGAGGCTGATTCTGGAGAAACAGCTTTAGTACTAATGAAGAAACTGAAACTTGAGCAGCATCAAATCGATATCATTATAAGCGATGTACAAATGGGAGGTATGACAGGGTTGTCTCTATTAAAGAGTATAAAAGCGACATATCCAAATATTCCGGTATTACTCATGACAGCCTACGGCACAATTGATGATGCAGTGGAAGCTATGCAGTTCGGAGCTTGCAATTATATAGCAAAGCCTTTTGAAGCCGACATGTTATTAAATATGATCAGCCAATATATTCCCCCTAAACAAATTAATACTAGTCTGCCAGTTGCTAAAGATAAGCAAAGTCTTGATTTATTAAACTTAGCTAAAAAAGTCGCAACCACGGATGCATCTGTGATGATCTTAGGCCCAAGTGGTTCAGGTAAAGAAGTTTTAGCGCAATATGTTCACAACTTATCAGCGAGAGCAAGCGAAGCCTTTGTTGCAATAAATTGTGCCGCAATTCCTGAGAATATGCTTGAAGCCACTTTATTTGGTTATGAAAAAGGGGCTTTTACTGGTGCTATCCAGGCTTGTCCTGGCAAATTTGAACAAGCACAAGGAGGTACTATTTTACTTGATGAAATTACAGAAATGGACTTGAACTTACAAGCTAAAATTTTACGTGTTCTACAAGAGAGAGAGGTTGAGCGTCTAGGTGGTCGTAAAACGATTAGATTGGATGTACGCGTTATAGCGACAAGCAACAGGAATTTAATTGAAGCTGTTCAAGCAGGAATTTTTAGGGAAGATCTATATTATCGGTTAAATGTATTCCCACTTACTTGGCTACCTTTATGCGATAGACCTGATGATATTTTACCATTAGCTCAGCACCTTGTTTTGCATCACAGTGTCGGACTTTGTGATTTAAAGCATCATGAAAAGGTATTAAGTTTTACCCATGCAGCACAGGAAAAACTCAAAGCATATCACTGGCCAGGTAATGTCAGAGAATTAGACAATGTCATTCAACGTGCACTTATTGTCTCCTCGGGTAACGACATTGATATGGATGATCTTCTTATTGAACAATTTGAAATAACGCAGCCCAACAAAAGGCATTCTTTAGAAAGCTTAAATAGCATAAGTAATATGAATATCCCCAGCAAAACGGTAAGTTCAATTCATAATTTACCTCCTTATCAGAACAAAGTAAGCGAGTGTAATAATGAAAGTATTGATGATAAGACTCCAAGTGGATTGGCCCCTGATAAGCAAATACCGAGTAAACCAGAGAAGTTAGGAAACGAATTAAAAATTCAAGAACACCAGATCATTTTGGAAACCTTGCATGCTTGCCAAGGAAGTAGGAAAGCCGTTGCTGAAAGATTAGGAATTAGCCCCAGAACTTTAAGATATAAGTTAGCTAGAATGCGTGATAATGGTATTGAAATTCCAGCATAAGGGTGCTCTTTTAACGTGGTATTTTTGACGCTATACTCTGGCATTATGCTTGCAATACTCTGACATTATGTTTGCAATACCCTGTTATAGGTCAAATTTTGTGAAGTCATTTAGTCATAAAACCAAGTACTAAATTAAGCAACAGAAAGCAAATGTATTGAATCAAATTTTAAATTAATGCGAGATACATGATGGATATTAAATCGAACTCCTTATTCGCTCAAATGCAACAAATGTCTTTGCAAGCTTCTGGGAATCCACAGTCTTTAGCGCAACTTGATAAAGTAGAAAATACAAACTCAGTTTCAGTGACTAATAATAGTGGTCGAGATTTTGGGGATCTGCTGACAGGTGCTTTACAGACCGTGCATGAACTACAACAAGAATCAGGCGCTAAGAAAGTGGCATTTGAAATGGGCGATCGAAATATTACTTTGGCGGATGTTATGACAACCTCAGCTAAATCAGGCATCGCTTTGGATGCAACGATTCAAGTAAGAAATAAGTTTGTCGAAGCATATAAAGAAATTATGAGTATGCCTGTGTAGTGACAACACAGAGTTCTTTTTAAAGTTTATAAGTAAAAAATCATTGTTTCTTAGGTTGTTATTGGAGAAGTAAGTTGGCAGATACAGCAGACAACGCGATGGTCCCCGTAGAAGAAAGTGGCGACTTGGTGGTAAAAGATACAAATGAAAATGACGTACCTGAACGTAAATCTGGTATGGCTGAAAAACTTGGCAATGTTGACTTTCTCAGACAAATAACGTTAGTTGTTGCATTAGCTATCTGTTTAGCTATTGCCGTTTTCGTTATCATTATAGCCAACGAAGCAGAGTATCGATTTCTAGCTAAATTACCTACAGAAGACCTTATCAAAACCCTAGATGTGCTCGACTCTAATAAAGTGGATTATAAATTAGAACATAATACAATTTCTGTTCCTATTGAAAAATATCAAGAAATAAAACTTATATTAGCTAGAGAAGGGTTAACAAATGAGCCGTCTGATGGTGGCGAAGTTTTAATGAAAGATATGGGGTTTGGTGTTAGCCAACGACTGGAAATGGAAAGGTTAAAGTTCGGTCGAGAACAACAAATAGCTAAAACAATCGAGCAACTGAAAAGTGTATCAAGAGCTAAGGTTTTGTTGGCTATTCCTAAAGAAAATATTTTTGCTAGAAAAACCAAAAAGCCATCAGCAACAGCGGTTCTTACACTTAAAAATGGAAATGTTTTATCAGAAGAGGAGGTTGATGCAGTTGTTGATATTATTGCTTCTTCTGTACAAAGCTTAACGCCTAGTCGTGTCACGGTAACAGATCAAAATGGTAGATTACTAAACTCTGGTTCGCAAAACACTATGTCAGCTCGTTCTCGTAAAGAGTTTGAAATTGAACAAAAAAGAGAACAAGAATATTTAAATAAAATTGATAGTATTTTAATCCCAGTTGTAGGCCTTGGCAATTATACTGCTCAAGTTGATATTGCGATGGACTTTACCAATACAGAAGAGACACAGCGTCGATATAATTCTGAGCTGCCGGCATTACGAAGTGAGATGAAAATTGAAAATAATGAGTTCGGTGGAGTGTCAAGTGGTATACCTGGAGCGCTATCTAATCAACCTCCTTTAGAAACAGCTATTCCTGAAGATGCTAATCAAGGTCCGAACAAGGCAAGTATACCAAGTAGTAAACGTTCAGAAATAACTAAAAATTATGAGTTAGATGAGGCAATAAGTCATACAAAACAGCAATCAGGTATTGTAAGAAGAGTTAGTGTTTCTGTCGCTTTAGACTATATCCCTTCATCAGCAAGTGCGCCCATTAAGGATGCAGATAGCGAAGCTGCCAGCCAAGCCTCTGCATTTATTCCACGCTCAGAAATAGAAATAGCAAACATTAGACGATTATTGCAAGGTAGTATTGGTTTTGATTTACAGCGCGGAGATGTGGTTGAAGTTATTTCAATTTCATTTATGCGTGCTGAATTAGAGCCCATTATTGATATCGACTTTTGGCAAGAGCCATGGTTTTTCAAAATATTAAAACTGGTAATGGGCGCGCTTGTTATTATGATTTTAATCTTAGCCGTTGTTAGACCCATGTTAAAACGTCTTGTTTATCCCGATTCAGAACCGTCAGATTATGGCGATAAATCTCTTGATAGTCATATTGATTTAGGCGATGAAAGCATGGACTTAATCTCTAATGATTTTGATGTCGGCGATGTTGGGTTCGCTTCAGATGGTAGTTTGCAATTACCAGATTTACACCGAGATGAAGATGTCCTTAAAGCTGTTCGAGCGCTTGTAGCAAACGAGCCGGAACTTTCCTCACAAGTAGCAAAAAGTTGGTTAATAGAAAAATGAGTGATCAAGTAACTGAGCTTGCAGATATTTCTTCTGGGTTTGATGTCGATAAACTCGAAGGAGCAGAAAAAGCGGCTATATTATTACTTAGTTTGTCAGAGGAAGATGCTGCACAGATATTAAAGTACCTTGAACCTAAGCAAGTTCAGCAAGTCGGAACTGTGATGGCGGCAATGGAAGATTTTACTCAAGAAAAAATTACAGCCGTTCACAAACTTTTTATTCAAGAAATACAGAATTTCTCAACTATTGGTTTTCAAAGTGAAGAGTTTGTAAGAAAAGCATTAACCGCAGCGTTAGGTGAAGACAAAGCAGGTAATCTCATCGACCAAATTGTGATGGGGGGAGCTGCGAAAGGTTTAGATTCTTTAAAATGGATGGACTCCAAACAAGTAGCCAACATTATCCGTAATGAACATCCTCAAATTCAAACTATTGTATTATCCTATCTAGCTGCTGAACAATCAGCCGAAATAATGGGGCAATTTCCAGATAAAGTCCGTTTGGATTTGATGATGAGAATAGCGAATTTAGAAGAAGTTCAACCTGCTGCGTTGCAAGAATTAAATGAAATAATGGAAAAACAGTTTGCTGGTCAAGCAGGGGCGCAGGCAGCAAAAATGGGTGGTTTAAAGGCAGCAGCAGATATCATGAACTACTTAGATACCAATATTGAAGGTGTTTTAATGGACTCTATTCGAGAAAACGATGAAGAAATGAGTCAGCAAATCCAAGATTTAATGTTTGTGTTTGAAAACCTAGCTGAAGTAGATGATAGAGGTATTCAAGCGATTTTACGTGAAGTTCAACAAGAAGCCTTAATGAAAGCAATTAAAGGCGCCGACGAAGAGCTTAAAGAAAAAATACTTAAAAACATGTCTAAACGAGCAGCCGACATGCTTCTTGATGACATAGAAGCAATGGGACCTGTGCGTCTGAGTGAAGTTGAAGCAGCTCAAAAAGAAATGTTAGCTGTAGCAAGACGACTTTCAGATTCTGGTGAAATTATGCTTGGCGGTGGAGCTGGCGATGAATTCTTATAGTTGTAAATTATTTTTTTTAATTTATGTAGTTTTCTTTTCGAACAGAGAAGTAGGATATTTCATTGAAAAGTAAATCGTTGGTGCCTAGTTCTCCATTTAGTGCTTCAGAGATAGAAGAGGTTGATGTGTGGCCATTACCTGAAGTTGAAAATGAAGCATTAACTGAAAAAGATAAAACTAACGCATTTGGGAAAAAAGCACAATGGCGATTCGAGCCACCAGAAGAGACTATTGAAGAAGAGCCCATAGCATTAACAGTTCAGCAAATTGATGAAATACGTCAAGCCGCCCATGAAGAAGGCTTCACTCAAGGTAAAGAGGATGGTTTTTCCAATGGGTATCAGGAAGGGAAAGCTAGTGGCTTTAAAGAAGGCCAAGAAGAAGGATTTGAACAAGGAAAAAAGGAAGGTATTGAAGCGGGTAAAGAGGAAATAGACACCTTAAGCCAGTCTTGGGAGAAAATTATTGAACAATTACACGAACCTCTTGCCAATGTGGACAAAAATGTTGAAGAACAGTTACTGCACTTGGTTGTTGAACTAACAGAAGCGGTGGTATTAGAGGAAGCAAAAACAAATCCAAATATTCTTATGTCAGCGCTTACTCAAGGTATTAAGTCACTTCCAAGTAATGAAAGTGAAACACAAATCTTACTCCACCCTGACGATATAAAAATTGTAGAAGAGCTATTTGGTGAAAAGCATGTTAAAGAAAACGGTTGGCGACTTCTGCCAGCACCTCAGTTAGATAGAGGTGGATGCCAAATAGAGAATAGTGTATCGACAATAGATCTTCAAATAAAATCAAAACTGAAAGACGTTTTGACTAAATTCCTACAAGAAGCCTTGCATCATGGTTGATAGCAATAAGCTCTGTGAGCGTTTACAAAAAACACAAACCTATATCCAACCTTTTAAAAACGCAATAGCAGGGCGGTTAGTTCGTGTTGTAGGTCTGACACTAGAAGCAGTTGGCGTAAAAGCTCACATAGGTAGTCAGTGCTTAGTCGAGACCATGCAAGGAAATTTGTTGGCTGAGATTGTAGGGTTCTCCAATGATATTACTTACCTCATGCCTGAAGAAAGCTTACAGGGCGTATTACCTGGTGCTAGTGTTTTGCCTATTTCGAGTAAACATCAACTTCCCTTAACGCATGGTTTATTAGGCCGGATTATTAACGGTGTTGGCAAGCCTATGGATGATAAAGGGCCTATAAAAATTACAGAAAAAGATTATGTGCTAGATTCTCGTCCCATTAATCCCTTATCAAGAAGAGCCATTTCAGAGCCTTTAGATGTAGGGGTTCGATGTATTAATAGTTTCCTTACAATAGGAAAGGGTCAACGCATGGGGCTATTTGCGGGGTCGGGGGTTGGTAAAAGTGTATTAATGGGAATGATGACTCATGGCACCACCGCAGATGTGATTGTGGTTGGCTTAGTCGGTGAACGTGGCAGAGAAGTAAAAGAGTTCATTGAAGAAATCCTTGGCGAAGAGGGTTTAAAGCGCTCGGTTATTGTTGCTGCACCTGCAGACAATTCTCCGTTAATGCGCTTAAAAGGTTGCGAAAGCGCAGTACAAATCAGTGAATACTTTCGAGATAAAGGCTTTAATGTATTACTTCTACTTGATTCTTTAACACGATACGCACAAGCACAACGTGAAATAGCTTTAGCGGTAGGGGAGCCACCCGCTACAAAAGGGTATCCGCCTTCCGTTTTTTCAAAGCTACCGCAATTAGTCGAAAGAGCGGGTAATGGAGGAAAAGAAGGAGGTTCGATTACAGCTTTTTACA
This sequence comes from uncultured Colwellia sp., assembly GCA_963933725.1. Taxonomy (GTDB): domain Bacteria; phylum Pseudomonadota; class Gammaproteobacteria; order Enterobacterales; family Alteromonadaceae; genus Colwellia. Next base: position 40,836 of record CAWVWK010000001.1, on the reverse strand, counting down.
CTGTACTTACAGAAGGGGATGATTTACTGGACCCAATCGCTGATGCTGCCAGAGCGATACTTGATGGACATGTTGTCTTGTCAAGAGAGTTAGCCGAGTCTGGTCATTATCCTGCAATAGACATAGAAGCCTCAATATCTAGAGTGATGCCGATGGTAACCACTGCTGAACATCAACAATTAGCGCGCCAATTAAAGCAAATATATTCGCTGTATCAAAAAAATAAAGACCTTATTTCAATCGGTGCCTATACCCATGGAAATGATCCTAGGCTTGATCATGCGATTAGCGTACAGCCTGTTATTGACTTTTTTTTACAGCAACAAACGGACGAGGTGATCCCTTATCAACAAAGCATTGAACAGCTAGGTGAGATAATTGCAGCTTCTCAAGCAAGACAATCACAAGATAGTTCAGCTCAAGTACAAAATGAACCAGGGCAAGTTAATCGTGTGGGAAGTTGAAGATGACATCCTTTAAAGAAACAAAGCAACTTGAAACACTTCTCAAATTTGAACAAGACAGAGAGCGAAGAGCGACAAAAAAATTATCTGAAGCAGAACAGCAAGTGAAAGAAAATATGGGACGGTTGTCAGCAGTCAGTTCCTATCGATTAGAGTATATGAAACAATTAAGTGCACGCTCTCTTAAGGGAATAGATACCATGACATACAACCATTATCTCGCTTTTGTCTCTAAACTTGATAATGCAGCAGAGCAGGTGAAAATTGCTATGCATCAAGCACAAGCTCTATCAGAACACAGTAAAAAAAACTGGTTAGAACAAAAAAGAAAAGTCCAAATGATTGAGCACCTTCTTGATAAACGACATCAAAAAATTTCCCGAAAATCACAACAACAAGAGCAAAAGTTATTTGATGAGATGGCTAGTCAACAATTTCAGAGAAGGAAAAAAACGAGATTTTAAGGGCTTTGTATTTAGAAGATGGAATATTTTTTGCTTGTTAGATTAATAGCGCAGACATTTCATTAATCAAAAGATTAATCAATGCAGGTATCTAAGGACACTTATGCAACAATTTAATTTAACAGCTTTTATGCTTAAAAATGAGATTGAAACTCATGATTTTCAATCGAATAAATCTAATCAAAAAGAATCAACTGATAATAGAGGGGAACATCGGTCATCACGGAAAAGTTTCGCTCAAACTATTGAAAAACAGATAAATAAAAATAATCCATCAGCAGCTGGTGATAAGTATAGTAGAACAAGTATAACAAATAATACTACGCCAGCGAGAGAACAGAAACTAGCGAACAATATAAAGGATGCTCAGTCGGTAATGCTTAATAAAAAGCATGAGAAATCAAATGGAAAAGAAGACGATTCGGTGCTAGAGCAAGAACTTGCCGGTAGCGGCAATCAAATTAATAGTAGTATTACAGATGACGAGGCTCAATCTGAACAGCTTATTATGCTGCTTGATAATGCAAATAAGGTGCTTGTAAATGAGAGTGAATTACAGGTGAATGAAAATCCCCCTAAGACTAATACACAAGCAATGGCTCAAGATGAGGCGGAAAAAGTAAAACTCAGCTTAAAACTTGATCAAATTAAATCAGGAGCTGATCAAAAATTTAGTTTGGGCAATGAAATTGAAAAGGTATTTGCAAATCACACTCAAATAGCTAATTTACCAACTGCGCGCGGTGACAAAGAGTTAATGGGGAATAATACCTTTGAAGCTGAAAATAGTAGCTTGGTCAAAACAGGGCAGTTTAACGAAAGCAACAAAAACACCTTCGAAGAGTCCGTTAAGGAGCAGGTGTTAAAAGGGGGAATTAATGAGAGGGCTGCTTTACAACAAGAGCAATATCAAAGGGAGTCTTTGAAAGCGCTTAATGAACAAGAAATAGAAACTCCAAATGGCTCTGCAAAAGCCGGAAATAATGTGTTTACAGATAATGGAAGGTTGCATAATTTTTTTGAAAAAGATGAAGAAAAAACGAATAAACAATTAGAAAGTGAATCCTATAAGAATAAAGAGCTAAGAGCGAATAACTTGAACTTTTCAAATTCACAAAGCTTAAATAGTGTATCTAAAAGTGACAGCCAGCAAATAATTACAACCGAGCAAATTAACCCATCCATTAAGCCTTTAAGTTTGTTTGAAAATACATTAAAAGGTGAAATAAGCATAGAAAGAGCACGTAAAGAAAACACCTACAAAACCACAGAAGCAGCTATTCAAAATAACCTCATCAATATGTCAAATAATATGAATGAGATAGGGGCTACTAAAGTGGGCACTGGCCAACTTCATCAAGAAACTATTTCAGTTTTAAGGCAAGATTTTGCCCAAGCTGTTAAAGATAAAATCATGGTTGTTATTTCCCAGAAATTGCAACGATTTGAAATAAATCTCGATCCACCTGAACTTGGAAATGTACAAGTCAGGGTTAATCTTCAAGGTGAGCAAGCTGCAGTTAATTTTACCGTTAATAATACCAGTACAAAGGATATGCTTGAGACAAGCATGAATAAATTGAAGGAAATGCTGGCTCAAGAAGGGATGGACTTAGTTGAAACTAATGTAGAGCAAGGAAATGATGCCGAGCAACAACATACTTCAGATAGTTCAATCCTAGAGACAGCTCAAATAGGTGAATCAAGTGAAGAAGAAATAGAGTTATTAAGTTTTTCTGCAAATGCATTTAATAAGGAAATAAATGGAATTGATTACTATGCTTAAACTAAAGGATATTGAAAATTAATAAGTTAAACACTTTAGGTTAGTTTTATTTTTACTTTTATAGCATGTTAATACATTGAGGGAGTCGAATGGCTAAAGAACAAAAAGCACAAGACAAAGAAGTAAATGAAAAAGAGGCAGGGGGGCGAAATAAGAAAAAAATAATCCTAATTTTAGTTGCTATTGTTATTTTATTAGGGGGCGCAGCTGGAGCTTACTTTTTTTTCTTCAACGATACTAAAGAATATATAGAAAATAATACAGCTCAAAGTACTGGCAATGAAAATGGTGAAAGTAATCAATTAAACCTCAGTGAGAGAGATCTTGATGCAAAGCTTGGTAATGCTACATACGTACCTATGCCAAAGCCCTTTAGATTTAATGTGCCAGGTAATTCTAAAGATAGGCTAGTCGAAATTCGCGTACAGTTACTTATTAGAGGCGCTGAAGATGGAGAGTTAACTAAAAAACATATCCCTTTGATCGAGAGTACTCTTTTAAGTGTTTTTTCTGAAATGACCGCTGAGAACTTAATGACAAAAGCAGGTAAAGAATCTTTGAAGCAAGAGTCTTTAATCGCAATTCAAGAAAACATGCAAGATGTAGAAAGTAAAAATTTAGTAGAGAAAGTTTTATTTACCGGTTTCGTAATGCAATAAAGAGATCTTAAAACTTTACATTGATTAACGACCTAATGAGAAGAGAATGCTAAGTGAGTGACTTATTATCACAAGATGAAATTGACGCTTTATTACACGGTGTTGATGATGTTGAAGAAGAGATAGAAGAGTTATCACAAGAAAAAGGTAACACTTCAGATTATGACTTCTCATCACAAGATCGAATTGTGCGTGGTCGAATGCCAACCCTTGAAATGGTTAATGAGCGTTTTGCTAGGCATATGCGTATCAGTTTGTTCAACATGATGAGAAGAACAGCTGAAGTGTCAATTAATGGTATTCAAATGATCAAATTTGGAGAGTATGTTCACACCTTATTTGTACCAACAAGTTTAAATATGGTTCGTTTTCGTCCCTTGAAAGGGACCGGTTTAATAACGATGGAGGCTCGACTTGTTTTTATTCTCGTTGATAATTTTTTTGGTGGAGATGGACGATACCATGCAAAAATAGAGGGGCGGGAATTTACTCCAACAGAGAGAAGAATTATCCAAATGTTATTGAAACTTGTATTTGAAGATTACAAAGAAGCTTGGTCCCCAGTTATGGATGCCTCTTTTGAGTACCTTGATTCAGAAGTAAACCCCTCCATGGCAAATATTGTCAGCCCGACCGAAGTCGTTGTTATTAGCTCTTTTCATATTGAGCTAGATGGAGGCGGAGGAGATTTCCACATTGCTTTACCATATTCTATGCTCGAGCCTATTAGAGAGTTACTTGATGCAGGTGTTCAATCAGATAAAGAAGATACAGATATGCGTTGGTCTAAAGCCTTAAGAGATGAAATTATGGATGTTCCAGTGAACTTAAATACAAGGTTTATTGAAACGGATATTCCATTGAATCAAGTTATGGAGCTTAAAGCGGGTGATATTATTCCAATTGAAATGCCGGAACATGTGACGATTTTAGTAGAAGACTTACCAACCTTTAGATCTAAGTTAGGCAGAAGCAGAGAAAATTTAGCATTACAGGTTGAGTCTAAAATTCCACGACCGGAGTCGGTGAAAAATGAATTAACCATTTTAACCAAAGGTGGGAAAAGGTTAGACAGTGATGCAGGACTTCAATTACTTGAAGATGAGTTATAAATTTAACGTTATGGCTAGAAATTTTGAAGCAATAATAAAAATGAATATAGACACGAGGTGTTCTTTATGAATGATGAAAATGAAGATGATTTAAGTATGTGGGATGAAGCATTAGATGAACAAGCTGATGCCGCAGTTGATGGAGCATCAGAGTCAGATATAGGAGAAATAAGTTATACCGTTAACTCGGCTGAGGAGATAAAAACTGATAGTACCTCGTCATGCGAAAGTCACGATGAAGCACAAGCTATAACGCTTGACTCGTTTGATGAAGATGCCCCTATAACCGGAAAGGAAAAGAAAAAACTTGATGCTATTTTAGATATTCCAGTTACCATTGCTATGGAAGTTGGCCGAAGCAAAATAAGTATTCGAAATTTACTGCAATTAAATCAAGGTTCTGTTGTTGAGTTAGACCGAGTTGCCGGAGAAGCACTTGATGTTATGGTAAATGGTACTTTGATTGCTCATGGGGAAGTTGTCGTAGTCAATGACAAATTTGGCATAAGGTTAACGGATGTCATCTCACAAGTAGAACGTATTAAAAAGCTTAAGTAAGGGGAGTGACATGGCACTTTTCAGTCTAAACAATTTTGGGTTATACAGAACGAGTGTGATTTTTTTGACGCTATGCTTGAGTACTCCAATTTGGGCACAAAAAGCCCCCTTGTTAGCTGTCGAACAAGTAGAAACAAGTGATGGTGCAAGCACGAAAAATGTTGAAGTAGGTCAGCATGTGATGGCAAATATTGATGCCACAAGCATGATTTTATCTTTAGCAATGGTACTTGGCCTTGTCGTGCTCTGTGCTTTGTTATTAAAGCGTTTTAATATCGTTCATCAAAGCAATGAACATTTAAAATTAATCTCTACATTGTCTCTTGGACCTAAAGAGCGAGTGGTTGTCATACAGGCAGGAAAGGAACAGTTTTTGCTAGGTATCAATAGTGCGAGTAATAGTGGTCAAATAACCGTAATTGATAAACTAAAGCAAACGTTAGAAACGAAAAAAACCGTGAATGAAAAGAGAAATAAAGTTGACAGTTTGTGTAAAGCAACAACGCCTCCTCAAAAGCGACTGGATGCAGGTACTGTTTTATCGTTAATCAAAAAAAAGACCTCGGATTATCATTCTAACCACAAAAAGTAGCGATTAAGTTAGGTTAGTTTCATACCATTTATTACCCTCATGATTAGGTTTAGATCTTTCATTTTAATCTCTGCTATTGGCTCATTTTCAAGTGCAACAGCCTTTTAACCTGAAAGAACCCATAGACCCTAAATATAACGTCTTGTATATTTTAAGAGGGATTCATGAAGAAAAATTTTATTACTTTTTTATTTATTTGTATAACGTTAGGGAGTATTTCGAATGCTATTGCAGCAGATGATTTATCGTTAAATGCCTTAACCCTTACTACAAACCCTGATGGCTCACAGGAGTATTCTGTCACATTACAAATACTCCTTTTTATGACAGCACTTAGTTTTATACCTGCCGCTGTTATTATGATGACTTCGTTTACCCGTATAGTGGTGATTTTAGCCATTTTAAGGCAAGCATTTGGCTTGCAACAAACCCCATCGAATCAAGTTATTATTGGCCTTACACTTTTTATGACGCTCTTCATTATGGCGCCTGTATATAAGCAAGTAGATGAAACAGCCATTCAACCATATCTGCAAAAGTCACTTACTTCAACTCAAGCTATCAATGAAGCGATTATCCCACTTAGGCGGTTTATGCTTGCTCAAACTCGTTTGAAAGACCTTGACACACTTGCCTCGATGGCAGGAGAGGAAATGGTAGATAAACCAGAAGACTTACCCATGACTGTCATTATTCCAGCTTTTATTATTAGTGAACTAAAAACGGCTTTTCAAATAGGTTTTATTTTGTTTATCCCATTCCTCATTTTAGATCTGGTTGTGGCTAGTATTTTAATGGCGATGGGGATGATGATGTTATCACCGATGATTGTTTCTTTGCCTTTTAAATTAATGCTTTTTGTCTTAGTTGATGGCTGGAATTTGGTTATTGGTACGATTGCAACGAGCTATAGTTTGGGAACAATTTAGCTCGTTAAATTTAATAGTGTAAGTATAAAATTCTTGGCAAATTTAAAATTTATAAACCCGTTAAAAGAGAATTGTTATGGAACCTGAAGTTTTTGTTGATGTATTAAGAGATGCCTTATTACTTGTTATTTTACTGGTTAGTGCGGTGATAGTGCCAAGTTTATGTGTGGGTTTGATTGTCGCGGTTTTTCAGGCTGCAACCTCGATAAATGAGCAAACATTAAGTTTTCTACCAAGACTCATTGTGACACTGTTAGCACTTATCATTGGTGGTCACTGGCTCGTCCAAAAGCTAATGGACTTTACTTTCAGACTTATTGGCAATATCCCAAATTTGGTGAGCTAGTGGAGTTTAACGAAGCTATTATTAATCAGTATCTTGCTGATTTTATTCTTCCCTTTTCGAGGGTGTCAGCGTTAGTCATGACGATGTTCGGTTTGGGCTCGAAAACCATTCCAGCAAGAATAAAGTTATTTTTGTGCCTGGCACTGACCATCGCTATTATGCCAGCAATACCAGCAACCCAACTTGAAACACTAGTTTCCCTCCACACTGTTATTTTAATTGCAGAACAAGTCATTATTGGTATATCTATTGGTTTTGTTACCATTATGGTTGTTAATACATTTACGCTAGCAGGCCAAATTATAGCAATGCAATCAGGGCTTGGTTTTGCCTCACTCGTCGACCCGACTAGTGGGATGAATGTGCCTGCGGTAGGGCAGTTTTTCTTGATACTTTCTTCGTTACTCTTTTGGGCAATGGACGGCCACCTAGCTTACTTACAATTTGTTGTGATGAGCTTTGACACACTACCTATAGGCTCAGAGGCTTTATCGAGTATTAAGTATCGCGAAATAGCCCAATGGGGTAGTTGGATGTTCGCTACAGCACTATCTCTTGCACTAGCTCCTTTAACCGCCATGCTTCTGATTAATTTTTCATTTGGGATTATGACAAGGGCAGCGCCACAGCTAAATATATTTGCTATAGGTTTTCCTATCACCATGGTTACAGGTTTAATTATTATGTGGTTAACTTTTGGGAATTTCCTTGTTCATTTTGAATTGCAGTGGCAAAGAGCTTTAGATTTTAGTTGTTATTTAATTCAGTGCAAGGTGGTATAAATGGCTGACTCAGATAGCGGTGAGAAAACAGAAGATCCTACGGAAAAAAAGTTAGCGGACGCAAGAAAAAAAGGCCAAATCGCCCGCTCTAAAGATCTAGGGACGATGTTTGTTCTTGTTGGTTCGGCATTTTCAATGTTTGTTATGGGTGATGCGCTTGTTGAGGCTCTTTCACAAATGATGAAGAAACTCTTTACTTTGACAAGAGTTGAAGCATTAGACTTTAATACGCTTATCAAAATTGCTTATAATGGGTTTAGTGACGTATTCATGCCACTGTTATGGATATTTTTTATTATTATAGTAGCCGCATTTGTTGGTAACACCATGTTAGGAGGTATTAGTTTTTCTTTTGATGCGATGGCCCCTAAAGCAAGCAGGCTTTCTCCTTTAGCTGGATTTAAAAGGATGTTTGGGGTTCAAGCCGCAGTTGAATTGGTTAAGTCTATTTTAAAGTTCTTTGTTGTTTGTATTGTGGCATTCTTTTTATTGAGTTCATTGTTTAATGAGATTCTGTTATTGAGTTTAGAGAATATACCGATTAATTTTAAGCATGCCGTAACTATGCTTTTATGGATGTTTCTTGCCCTAGCATGTTCAATAGGCATTATTGTCGCTATAGATGCGCCATACCAAGTGTGGAATCATAATAAGGAGTTAAAAATGACGAAGCAAGAGGTTAAAGATGAGCATAAAAATACCGAAGGTAGTCCAGAGATAAAAGGCCGTATAAAGCAGACTCAATATGAGATGTCTCAAAGACGAATGATGGGAGAGGTTCCTAATTCTGATGTTGTGATAACCAACCCGACTCACTATGCCGTTGCGCTAAGGTATGATGCTGATCAAGGTGGGGTGCCTATTCTTGTTGCTAAAGGCGTTGATGAAATGGCAATGCATATTCGCACGATAGCGAAGGAGCATGAGGTTGCAATCATCCCATCTCCTGCATTAGCAAGGTCTTTATTTTATACTTGCGAAATTAACGAAGATATTCCTGAAGAGTTATTTGCTGCTGTCGCTCAAGTACTCGCTTTTATCTTTCAATTAAATGAGCATAAAAAAGGTCGGGCTAAAAAGCCCAAACCGATTGCTAAATTACTCCCTATCCCCGAAGAATTCAGATATTAAAGGGAGTATCTTGTATAGAAAAAAATTTTAACACTCAATACTTAGTTCATTAATAGATATTATAAGTCTGCTTTAAAGCACTTTTAGCTTTCTTCTTCTGTAACATTTATAGCCTAATCAACAATGTTAAAAATAGCTAAGTTATTATTAATGATAAGCTTTTAGTGTTTTTTACTTGTATCGTTTTCAATTAATAGGTACTTTTTAATTATGTAAAAAACTAGCAGTAAGTGCTGTTTTTAAGTTAAACAATTTGAGTATTACCAACCTTCTACATCGCGCATATCTGGTAAATGATGTGCAATACCTTTATGGCAATCTATACAAGTCTTTTCGCCGTGCGCTAAAGCTGTAGAGTGTTGATAAGAGGCGCGCTCACTTTGTTCAGTGAAATCCATGTAATCAAAATTATGACAGTTCCTACACTCCAATGAGTCATTGGCTTTTAAGCGATCCCATTCGTGCTGCGCTAAACGCTTACGATTATCTAAAAACTTTTCACGAGTATTAATGGTACCAAATATAGTGCCCCAAACTTCTTTTGAAGCTTGCATTTTCCTCGCTATCTTATCTGTCCATTCGTGTGGCACATGACAATCAGGGCAAGTTGCACGAACACCAGAGCGGTTAGTGAAATGAATTGTTGTTTTCAACTCTTCATAGACATTATTTTCCATTTCATGGCATGAAATACAGAACTCTTCTGTATTGGTCAATTCAAGTGCAGTATTGAAACCACCCCAGAAAATAATACCGGCAATGAAGCCCCCTATAACTAAAGCTCCAAGACTATAATAACCACTGGGTTTGGTAAGAGTTCGCCAACCAATTTTAAATAATTTTTTCATTATGGCTCCTAGTGCTTCTTGTCGGTAGCAGTTTTATCACTCATCAAACTGTGCATGTCCGTAAAAGTATTTTCTACTAAAACCTCTGTGTCAGTTTGTGTGACATGACATTGCTCACAAAAATAACGACGAGGTGATACTTCTGCTAAAAAGTTCCCATCACGGTTCATATAATGTGTAACACTAATCATTGGCGCTTGTGATTTTTCAACTAGGTGGCGAGAATGACAAGACAAACACTTATTATTCATCAAATTAACTTCATAACCACGAATTGTATGTGGAATGATTGGCGGTTGCATAGGATAATTACGACCCTTGCGAATGTCTTTATTAACAACTTGAGGTATCCGATTAGGCTCTTTTTGAACATTAATCGGTGTATGATCTCTCAATGTAGCTACCGAGTTTACTGTTTCTTTATCATTAGCGTTAGCATTTAACGTATACAAAGTAGATGAAACAAACAGTGTTAAAAAACAAGTAGCAACGATTAGGTTTAAATTTTTCATTATAGGCTCCTAAACTTTAACTATTTTGATAGCACATTTCTTAAAGTCTGTTTCTTTTGATAGCGGATCTGTGGCATCTAAAGTGACTTTGTTAACGAGACGACTGGCATCAAACCAAGGCATGTAAACTAAGCCTTGAGGAGGCTTATTACGACCCCTTGTCTCTACCCGAGTTTGAACTTCGCCACGGCGAGAAATTAACTTAACTAAATCACCACGTCTCATGTTACGTTTTTTCGCATCATCAGGATGCATATAAACTAAAGCATCAGGCATTGCTTGATAAAGCTCTGGAACACGTTGAGTCATAGAACCCGAGTGCCAATGCTCTAAAACGCGACCTGTCGATAACCATAAGTCGTATTCAGAGTCGGGAGATTCAGCTGGTGGCTCGTAAGGGAGAGCATATATAATAGCTCTGCCGTCTACTTTGCCATAAAAGTCCCAACCACTACCTGGTTTACAATATGGGTCAGATCCTTCTTTGAATCGCCGTTTAGTTTCTTTGCCATCGACTACAGGCCAGCGTAAGCCACGTTCTTTGTGGTATCTATCGTATGGAGCCAAGTCATGAGCTTTACCACGGCCAAATGATGCATACTCTTCAAATAACCCTTTTTGAATATAAAAACCAAAATGGCGGGACTCATCATTTAAACGATCTTCAGGGATTTCATCTAAAGAGAAACTTCCTGCATGTGTATCTTTGTAAAGTACATCGAATAATGTTTTACCTCGTACTTCAGGCTTTTTGGCGATAAGCTCTTCAGGCCATACATCTTCAATTTTGAAGTGTTTAGAGAATTCAACAAGTTGCCATAAGTCAGACTTAGCACCTTCTGGAGACTCAACCATTTGATACCAAGATTGAGTGCGTCGTTCAGCGTTGCCATAAACGCCTTCTTTTTCAACCCACATCGCTGTTGGTAAAATCAAGTCAGCAGCTTGTGCTGTAACGGTAGGGTAGGGATCAGACACAACAACAAAATTATCTGGATTACGATACCCAGGGTAACCTTCTTCATTAATATTTGCTGCTGCTTGCATGTTGTTGTTACATTGCACCCAGTAAAAATTTAACTTCCCATCTTTTAACATGCGATTTTGCAATACTGCGTGGTAACCAGGTTTAGCTGGAATAGTACCTTCAGGAAGCTGCCATATTTTTTCAGCTTTAGCACGATGGTTAGGGTTAGAGACTACCATATCTGCAGGTAAGCGGTGGGAGAATGTGCCCACTTCGCGCGCAGTACCACAAGCAGAGGGTTGCCCTGTTAAAGAGAATGGACTATTACCAGGAGTAGAAATTTTACCCGTTAATAAGTGGATATTATAAACCAAGTTATTTGCCCATACACCACGCGTATGTTGGTTAAATCCCATTGTCCAAAAAGAAGTGACTTTAACATCAGGATCAGCATACATTTCTGCTAAAGATTTTAGTTTATCTTTAGAAACACCAGAAAGTTTTGATACATAATCAGCCGTATAAGTACTTACAAAATTTGCATATTCTTTGAAGTCAATGGCTTTAGAGCTTCCGGCTGATGCATCGTTATTTTTAGCTTTTTGCTCGAGAGGGTGTTCAGGTCGAAGTCCATAACCTATATCGGTTTGTCCAACTCTAAAGTTGGTATGTTTGTTAACAAAATCCTCATTAACACGGCCTGTTTCAATAATATAATTAGCAATATAGTTTAAAATAGCTAAATCAGTTTGTGGTGTGAAGATCATCCCGTTATCTGCTAGTTCAAAACTTCTGTGCTCAAAGGTTGATAAAACAGCTACTTTGACATGAGATGCACTTAAGCGTCTGTCTGTTAAGCGTGTCCAAAGGATAGGGTGCATTTCTGCCATATTAGAACCCCATAATACGAACGCGTCAGCGGCTTCTAAGTCATCATAACAGCCCATTGGCTCATCGATACCAAAGGTACGCAGAAAACCACCAACCGCCGAGGCCATACAATGACGAGCATTTGGGTCTATATTGTTGGTTCTAAAACCTGCCTTATAAAGCTTGGAAGCAGCATAACCTTCTTGAACTGTCCACTGGCCTGAGCCAAACATACCAACGGCTGTAGGCCCTTTTTCTTTCAAGGTCGCTTTTGCTTTATCGGCCATAACTTTCAAGGCTTTATCCCAGGAAATAGGGGTAAATTCGCCATTTTTGTCATACTCACCGTTAGACATTCTAAGTAGGGGAGTGGTAAGACGGTCTTTTCCGTACATTATTTTCGAAAGGAAATAGCCTTTAACACAATTAAGGCCTTTATTTACAGAAGACTTAATGTCGCCATGAGTAGCAACAACTTTCCCGTCCATCACGCCAACATTCACACTACAACCTGTACCACAGAAACGACAAGGCGCTTTATCCCATTTGATTTTGGTGATATCTGAACTTGTGATGAGGTTTGATGCAGCTGCAGGTACTGATATACCCGCAACGGCAGCAGCGGCTGCAACAGCATTAACTTTGATGAATTCCCTACGATTAATATTCATGTTGTCACCTTTATATTAAATGTTTTGGTTTGTGTTGTTCAGTTCAATTAATTTCAATTTGCAGGATTTTGCTTTTGTTTTTACTCAATCATTTCTTGCTTCTTCCGTTTCATCTAAAAATTGATGATAGACTGGGGATAGATTTAAAATACCTTGATGAACTCTTAAGATGTCCATTTTTTTACCTATATCTTTATGACTATGCCCTTCAATAGTAAATATGATCTTCCCTTGCTCATTAGTGCCGTGTATTTCTGTACCTTCTACTTTTAAAATGGCTTCTTTAACTTTGCCTATTTCGGTTGATATACAATAAGCTACTAAGCTAGCGATATGGTATTCTGATTTGTTAGTCTTTTTTATTTCACTCATATATGCTTTTCTAGTCCTTTTAGTTGTTCTGGCTTCAAGGATGCTTAGGCATTCTTAAATGATTGAAAGTTTGTTTTGATAGCGTTTTGAGGGCAAGTTTTTATACAAGCACCGCATTGCGTGCAATCTAGGTTATTTAAACTAGGTTGAGGGATACTGGATTTGTGATACTCGAATTTGATAACATCAGCCTCACATTCATCTCGACAGCTTTGGCAATAAATATTATTTTTTGCTAAGCAGGTATCATTAATTTCAATGTTAATTGGCCAAGCTTTATGGTTGTTTTCGTCTGAGAACCTATTTGTAAAGAGAGGCTCTTCACAAGTATCTATACACTTGTTACAAAAGCTACATTCACCTAAATTAAAATCAACTTTAGGAAATCCGCCTTTGTCTTTAATAATGATGTTGGTTTCACAACTACTAATACATTTCTCACATTGAGTGCAAGCACTAGTGAAGTTCGTTTCACTTATTATCCAAGGCAACCTTAATGTTTGAGGGGTATTAATGCGCCCCTTAAATAAGCGCCTTTTGGAAGGGTCTTTTAAAGGCTCTGGTTTTGGCTTATTAATCTTTAGCATTTTACTAAGTACTTGGTGGCCCAAAGAAAGCTAATTGACTAAACCAAATGGCGAAACCAAACCCCGCCACAATGATGACTGATAAAATAGGGGCTAAAAATACAGATAAGAAAATGAAAGTATTTCTTTCATATTTCTTTACTTGCTCTTCAGTAGGAGATTTATTCATATTTCTCTCGTTATATATCATCAAAAGCTCATTGATATTCTATGAGCCCCTTTTGGGGCTTACTTGAATTAGATTAGGTGCTTATGAAATACTTTGGTTGATTATTTTACCAAACAGAAATTTATAATTTATATGAACTAAAAAATAATATTAAAAGTTGTTAACAAAAAGCATAGTTTAATATCCTGAAAAAGCCAGAAAACCTAACCATATTATCGAGGGAAGAAGAGTCACTTAAGCAGTACTACTTGATAGATAGAGAATAAAATGAGTCGTTAAAGAGTTTTTGTAGCTAATGAAATTCATTTAGTAGCGATTAAAAAGGTAGTTTCCTTTTAACGATATCCCTAATAATAAAGCGATTAGGACTTAAATTAAAGAGCATGTTGTTATCTAAAGGGTATGGGGTTTTGCATAGGTCTGCGGTAAGTATTTTGGCACATAAAGGTGCTGAACAGATTCCTCTAGCACCAAAGCCTGTCATGATATAAAGGTTGTCAATAATAGGGGCTGGTTGACTATATTTCCAGTTCTTATCTTTTGCTAAATGTGGATAAGTTTCAATATGCTTTTGTATATTAGGCATAGCGCCAACCATAGGCAGATGATCCGGTGTCATGCAGCGTAATCTTGCTTTACTGTTTATTACATCATCTAGTTCCCAGCCAATTGTTTTACTAAGAGAAGCTAAACACTTTTCAAGCATGTTTAAATTGTAACTATCATCCTCCTTTCTCGATTGTTGGAATAGATCATTTTTTTGAAAAGTAGCGCCAATACAATGGATGTCTTTATTTTTTGGGGTTAAATAACCTTTATGACAAATAACAGTCGAAAGTTTCTCAATATTTTTATTGCTTTTCATACTCGTAATTTGCCCTCTTGTAGGGGTCAAAGGGAGGCTATTAACCGTGTTTAGATTTATTGAATCAGCCCCTGCACATACAACTAAAGTTTCAGCTCTAAAAGACTTTTCTTTTGCATGCAGCTCCCACCAAGCTTTAGATGAAGTAATGCTATTCATGTCCGTAGCATTTTGTTTTTGCTTTATTAAATCTATTTTAGTGTTCATTTTAAACGATAATAACCCTGTATTATCACTCGCTTTAAATAAAGCAGAAACTAAACTTTGAGGAGAAACCCAACCAGCCTGCGGATAAAACAAACCACCAAACTCTTGTTTAATTCCGGAAACATCAGAAGCTTGATTTGGTGTTAAACCATGAACTAAAGATGCCGGCCATAAAGCTTCGTTTTCAATGCTAACTTGTCTTTTTTCAAGACTATGTTTGTAGGATAGTTCTAGTAACCCACACCAATCATGATCATATGAAAAGCCTTTCGCTATTAATTCTTGATAGAGCTTTCTAGCATGGAGTAAGGCTTGTTGGTAAAACACACTTATCTCATCGCGTTTTTGATGAATTAAAGGGTAAATTGCTCCTATAGCATTACTTGATGCTCCTTGAGATAATTCATTATCCTTACAATATAAGGTGACGTTTACGCCTTGTTTTGTCAGCTCATACGTTAAACACGCAGAAGCAATACCACCACCGATTATGCTAACGTGATTTACTTTTTCAATTTGAGGTCTAATCTGATAGCCTTTTTTTGAGTTGGCATTTTTTTGTTGTAAATAACTATCATTTTGGTGTTCTATGTTATTCATCTTTTATCATTTCTACTTTCAAGTTATTTATAGGATGGACAATTAATACCATCAGAATAAACAATCACAGCACTAATCAAAGACTGTTGGTGAGTATGTAAACGACTATCTTAAAATTATTATCTTAAAATTATAGTTAAGAATATCACACCCCTTCTGGGTCTTATATTTTTTGTCACTATTGTATCGAGTTCTTCTAAAAAACGCTTAAGTTTTTACTTAGCAAAGCTTTTACTTATCACTCTAGTTATTGTTAGCATTTATTGTTATTTGACACTTTTTTTTAAGAGTAGAATTGGATTGTTCAGTGGTTTCTTGGGTACAGTTGTAAGTTTAATTTTTAAATTTAAAACAATTATGTTTTGTGTTTTAGCATGATAAAACCTTGCCAATCATATTATTAATTTATCAAAGCATTTTTATTTCATAGCTTAGGTGTAAAACCGTAATATATTTACTTATTATTATTTTTTAATTGCTAGGGTGTTGCTTAAGTGCTTAGTATTGTTGTTTTTAAATTTATTGTTGATTGTTTTTGACTTTTTGTAAGAAGAGTTTACCGTGCTTGACAATAAAGAGCCATTTTAATATTTGCAGAATATTATACAAAATAAGAACAATCGTAAAACTAAGTTGATTTGGCATAGAAATCTATATGAGAATACCTTATTATGGCTTACAGTTGTACACTGATTTTTGGCTTGAAATAAATCGAATTAACATAAAATCAGACAAGTAATACCAGTTCATCGAAAAAAATTTGTATAATGCCCTTCATTCTCCAAATTTTTGTTTTTAATTTATTTTTTGTTTTTAATTTATAATAATATAGTGGTTATCTAAATGAAACGTGTAGTCATCACAGGTCTTGGTATTGTATCAAGTATTGGTAATAATGCTGAACAAGTTCTATCCTCTTTAAAATCAGGTAAATCTGGTATCTCTCATTCAGAAAGTTTCGCTGAAAATGGTTTAAAAAGCCATGTTTGGGGAGAGCCTGATATTGAAATAAAAGATCATATTGACCGTAAAGCGTTGCGTTTCATGGGAGATGCGGCAGGTTATGCATACATTGCTATGGAACAAGCTATTGCTGATGCTAAGTTAACAGGTGAAGATGTTTCCAATGTAAGAACAGGAATTGTTGCCGGTTCTGGTGGCGCCTCTTCAGCAAACATCGTGTCATCTTGTGATACTTTAAGAAATCGAGGTATTCGCCGTGTTGGCCCATATGCCGTCCCAAAAACGATGGGAAGTACCGTGTCAGCGTGTTTAGCCACCCCATTTAAAATTAAAGGTGTTAACTATTCTATTAGCTCTGCTTGTGCAACGAGTGCACATTGTATTGGTAATGCGATGGAGCTTATCCAATTAGGCAAACAAGATGTTGTTTTCGCTGGTGGGGGTGAAGAAGTCGACTGGTCACTAGCAATGATGTTTGATGGTATGGGGGCATTGTCAGCAGGGCGAAATGAAACACCTGAGCTTGCATCAAGAACTTATGATGCAGACCGTGATGGTTTCGTTATTTCAGGCGGTGGCGGCATGGTCGTCGTTGAAGAGCTTGAACATGCTCTAGCTCGTGGTGCGCATATTTATGCTGAATTAGTAGGCTACGGTGCAACATCTGATGGTTATGATATGGTTGCACCGAGTGGAGAAGGTGCTGTTCGTTGTATGCAGCAAGCGATGGAAAATGTCGAAGGTGATGTGGATTATTTAAATACTCACGGTACTTCAACGCCAGTAGGTGATGTAAAAGAATTAAGCGCTATTCAAACATTGTTTGGTGAAAAGTCACCCGCAATTAGTGCTACTAAAGCGATGACAGGGCATGCATTAGGTGCTGCTGGTGTTCATGAAGCTATTTATTCATTATTAATGATGGAACATAATTTTGTTGCTCCATCTATCAATGTTTTTAATCTAGATGAGCAAGCGAAAGGATTGGATATTGTTACTGAAAAACGTGATGCAATACTTGATTTAGTTATGTCAAATAGTTTTGGATTTGGTGGAACAAACGCTACTCTCGTAATGCAAAAGTATAAATAGTATTAACAAGGAATTATGAGCAAATAACTTATAATTCTATTGCATATATAAAAAGAGGCCTTGTGCCTCTTTTTTTAATTTCTTTTATATAGTGTCTGTTTTGAAGACATAACCTTTTATTTTCAACCTCAAGAGAATACTCCTTGAGCCTTTAGGTTAGTTGGGATACCCTGTTTTTATGAATATATATTTTGATGAAAACATGCCTTTCGCTAAATCTTTTTTTGGCGATTTCGGTAATCTATTTCCTTTTGCTGGAAGAGAATTGTCTGCAGAGACCCTAATAAATGCAGATGTTTTACTTGTTCGTTCAATTACTCAGGTCAACGAAGCATTATTAATAAATAGCCCTAATATTAAGTTTGTTGGAACGGCAACAATAGGTATGGATCATATTGACCAAGCCTATTTAAAACAAAAAAACATAAGCTTTTCTTCTGCACCTGGTTGCAATGCTATATCCGTAAGTGAATATGTTGTTAGCTCACTCATTATTTTAAGCGAAAAATATCAATTGGCTTTAAATAAATTGGAGATAGGTATTGTAGGAGGTGGCAATACAGGCACACGATTAGCTGA
This sequence comes from uncultured Colwellia sp., assembly GCA_963933725.1. Classification (GTDB taxonomy): domain Bacteria; phylum Pseudomonadota; class Gammaproteobacteria; order Enterobacterales; family Alteromonadaceae; genus Colwellia. The sequence goes on along the minus strand of CAWVWK010000001.1, from coordinate 22,711 downwards.
AAAGTTAACTGCGCTTGGTATAGCCTATAAAATTTGCGATCCTCTTTTAGCTGAAGAACAGGAAAGGCGGAAAAAAAATAATTTAGAGAGATTAGATACGCGTGTTTATTACCCATTAGAAGATACTTTATTATGTGATGTGATCTCTTTACACGTGCCACAAATTAAAGAAGGAAAATATCCTACTTATCATTTATTAAACCAAGATAATCTTTCGAAATTAAATGACCAACAAATTTTAATAACAGCTTGTCGTGGTTCTGTTATTGACAATAAAGCATTATTAGCAATTAAAGAGCAAGGTCACCCAGTAAAATTAGTACTAGATGTTTGGGAAGGAGAACCCGATATCTTATTCCCCTTAGTTAAATATACCGAAATAGCGACAGCACATATTGCTGGTTATAGCTTAGAAGGAAAATCTCGTGGCACTGAGATGCTTTATCAGGCATTATGTCATGAATTAAACAAAACACCATCAAAGCAGTTGCAAGACTTTCTTCCAAAGGCAGAAATATCTTCGGTGTTATTGAATAAAAGTGCGATAAGTGACCAAGCTTTTAATAGCCAGAAAAATGTACAGATAGAGAACCATACATTAAATAAATTAATCAAATTGGTTTATGATGTTAGGCGTGATGATACCATATTTAGACAACAATTATCTTCTCAAGGATTTGATAATATAAGAAAAAACTACCCTATAAGACGAGAGTTTTCGTCTCTTATTTTGATGTGTTCACCAGAGGTAGAAAATGAAAATACTAAGCCGTTAGAAATACCATCAAAGCTAAGTCAGCTTTTTAATGTGGGTTTTTCTAAAGGTTAACCATAAAATAAAAATTGTAATCGTTTAAAGAAGAGAGAGGAACATGGCACAAAAATTTGATGTATGCATTCTGGGCGCAACCGGACTAGTTGGTAAAACCATAATGGAAATTTTAGAAGAAAGAGATTTCCCTATTAATAAACTGTACCCTTTAGCTAGCGCACGTTCTGCAGGCGAAATTATTGAGTTTAATGGCGAAAGTATTGAAGTGCTAGATGCAGATAATTTTGATTGGAGCTTAGCACAAATAGGTTTCTTTTCTGCAGGTGGCACTACGTCTGCTAAATATGCGCCTATTGCAGGAGATGCAGGTTGTATTGTTATTGATAATACATCAGAGTTTCGCTACGACGATGATATTCCTCTTGTTGTTCCAGAAGTAAATCCTCAGGCATTAGCAGAGTATCGTAACCGTAACATTATCGCTAATCCAAACTGTTCAACGATTCAAATGATGGTGGCTCTAAAGCCTCTTCATGAAGCTGTTGGAGTTAGCCGTGTTAATGTGTGTACTTATCAATCAGTTTCAGGCGGCGGTAAGGCAGCAATGGACGAGCTTGCAAAACAAACGGCGAATTTATTAAGCGGTAAACCTGTAGAGCCAGAAAATTTTTCAAGACAAATAGCTTTTAATGTTATCCCTCAAATTGATGTTTTCCTTGAAAATGGTTACACCAAAGAAGAAATGAAAATGGTTTGGGAAACTAAGAAAATACTTGGCGATGGTAATGTGCTTGTTAACCCAACAGCAGTGCGTGTACCTGTGTTTTTTGGGCATGGAGAAGCTTTACATATCGAAACTAATGCACCTATTTCCGCTGAAGAAGTGAAAGATTTGTTAGAAAACTCACCTGGATTAGTCGTTTGTCGAAATGACGAAGACTTTCCAACACAAATTGGTGATGCTAGCGGAAAAGATGAAACATACGTAGGTCGTATTCGTGAAGACGTTAGCCATAGTAACGGCATAAATATGTGGATTGTTGCAGATAATGTTAGAAAAGGCGCAGCAACAAATAGTATCCAAATAGCAGAGCTTTTAGTTAAAGAATACCTATACTAGAGAGCAATAAAACACTTATTTGATATGCAAGTCGCCGTTAACCTCGATTGAAAAAGTCAAAGTTAACGGCGTTTTTTTATGTTTTTAAATCACCTTAACGTTTTAATTATTTCAAAAGGTAGCGTTATATTATTAATACATTAAATTGCAAATAATATTTCAATAAATCTAGCATATTTCTTGGAATAGAAGTTGCTTTGTATTTTAAGGGAAAAATTGTTATAAATAGATATTAACAAGCTTTAAAATTTATTTTTATCAAGTGTTTCTTTTAAGTTTTGCAACTACTTTATGCTATTTACTTAACTGAAATGCCGCTTATTCACATGAACATATAAAAAGTGTTTAAATAATGTGCTTGAAGATCTATTTTCAGTATTTTTACTACAAAGCAAATTAGGGAAGGTTGATGGAAAAATTATTACGTATAGCTTTATTACCTATTTTCATGGCTGGATTTCTTCTCCCTAGCATGTCGTTGGCTATGAATGAAGATGAACTAGGAATAAAGGTAAGAGGCCCAAAGAGTAGTGATAACTTTCCTTATGATAAATATGGCCCTATCTCAAACAGAGATACTTTGTGGAATATAGCTTTGCGTGTAAGGCCAGATAATAAATTAACTATCTATCAAGTGATGGAATCGCTTTACCAAGAAAATCCTAAGTCTTTCTTAGATAATAATGTAAATCACCTCGTTGAAGGTTCTTTTCTAAATATTCCAGATATCGAAGTCATGTTTTCCATAGATAAGGACACGGCTAAACTCAATTCAGAAAACGCTGATCGCGTTTGGCAGAAAAAGCTTCCAGAAATCTCAAAAGCAACACCAGCTAAAGAAAAAATTGTCAACAAAGATGATTTGAACCTAGTAAAAACAGAAATTAACCAAAAGCTTGAAACAATGGATTCGGCTCAGCAAAAACAACTTAAAAACATCCAGTATGATGTTCTTAATTCCATTGATGGCTTAGAAGAGATCCTAAAAGAAAATACCTCCCTTAATGAACGATTAACTTCGATGAACGAGAAGTTAGCTAATTTACAGCTCGAAGTTGAACAAGGTAAAGCACTAAAACAGCAAATGGATGATATCCAAAACCTACTAAAGCAAGCACAAGCTCGTGAACAAAGCCTTATAAGAGAAAGACAACAAGCTGAGCTTAAGGAGCTACAAGAAGCTGAATTAGCAAAAGAAAAACTTACTTCACAAACATGGTTCATTGTTTTAGTCTCCACACTGCCGGCTTTTTTGATTATTGGTGGCCTTGCATTGTTCTTTATTAGAAATAAAAAACCTTCAGGTGATAAAAGAAAAGATGCAAAAATAACCAAGCATGATAAAAAACAAAAGGAAGACGCTCCTTTAACACAAACTGCTGAAGATGAACTTGATATTGATTTACTAGAGGATGATTTGTCTATTGATTTACTTGAAAAAACAGTAAATGAGGGAGCAGATTTTGAATATTCAAAAGAAGGTAATACAAACAGTAGATCAGAGCCATTAGATGAACTCGATATTTTAGAGGATATTGGTGTTGATGATTCACTTGTGAACCAAAGTGATGAATTGGACGAACTAGATGCTTTATTAGATGAAATTAATGCTGAAAATGAGGAAGAACTTCCAACTAACCAACAGGATAAAGAACCACTTGATATCTCTCTGGAGAATGATATTAGCTCTTATTCTATGAAGTCTCCAGATGAAAGTGATGCTTTAATTGATGAAGTGATTGAAAAAGAAATTGATGAAGTTCTACCTGAACCACAAGCAGCCAGTATAACTGAAGAGATAACATCCTCTGATGATATAGATGACTTACTTGATGAAGTGATCAGTGGTGTTGAAGCTGATCCTGAATTGATTACTGAGAATGAATCAGAAGTAAATTCTGAAAGTGAATTAGAGCAGAGCACTGAAGAAAAGCAGGCGAGAGATAGAAATGAAAAGCCAACTGAAGAGATAACATCCCTTGATGATATAGATGAGTTATTTGATGAAGTGAACAGTGGTGTTGAAGCTGAGCCTGAATTAATTATTGAGAATGAATCAGAAGTAAATTCTGAAATTGAATTAGAGCAGAGCACTGAAGAAAAGCAGGCGAGAGAGAGAAATAAAAAGCCAACTCAAGAGATAACACCCCCTGATGATATAGATGAGTTACTTGATGAAGTGAACAGTGGTGTTGAAGCTGAGCCTGAATTGATTACTGAGAATGAATCAGAAGTAAACTCTGAAATTGAGTCAGAAGAATTGCTTGATGAGCCGTTAGACAATACTTTGACAGGCGAAGAGAGCGATGATAATAAAGAAAAGATTTCTAATTTTATAGATGATTCTATAGAGCCATTTTTAGAAGTCGAACTTGATAAAAGTGATGCTTTAGCTGAGCTACAAAGTGATATAGCAGAAAATAATGATATTGGCTCGAGCTCAGAGGAGGAGGCAACTGAGACAACAACCGAGACGACAACCGAGAGTGAAGAATTACAAAGTCTTGATGAGATAGACTTTGATGATTTACTTGCTAGCATTGAAGATGAAACTCCTCAAATAGAGTCGCAACAAGATGAAACAACATCGACGACTGAAGATGTTAAAAAGCAAGTTTTAGAAGGAACTTCATTAGAACTAGATATTTCACAGAGCTCTGAACCCCCTTCAGAACCAAAAGACCAAGAACGAGATTTTGTTTCTGTTGAATCATTACTTTCCGAAACAGAAGAAACTTTAGAAGAGCCTTATAAAGAGAGCAATATTGAGGTTGGTTTAGGAAACTTCCCCGATATGACCAAAGGGATAAATAAAATTGATGTTGACCAAGATAGCTCTATTGCCGCTAAGCTTGATTTAGCCAAAGTTTACATTGAAATTGATGATGATGAACACGCACAACTGCTTTTAGATGAGGTTATTGTTAAAGGTGATAAAGAGCAGATACATGAAGCTAAAAATTTATTAAATGAACTTTAGCATTAATTTAATCTCTTTATCTGGGTTTGACCGAGTATATGAAAGTACGAGATAATAGCAATATGGTAATTTAGCATTTAACTTAAGGCTCTACATGCGTTACGCACTAGGCATAGAATACGACGGAAGAAATTATTGTGGCTGGCAACGGCAAAAAAATGTCATTGGCGTCCAAGAGAAGGTCGAAAAAGCGCTTTCTAAAATAGCGAATGAAAATATAGAAGTAGTTTGCGCTGGCCGAACCGATACGGGGGTTAATGCAACCAATCAAGTCATCCACTTTGATACGAGCCAGGTTAGAAAAGATGTGTCTTGGACTTTGGGGGTTAATACACACTTACCCGCCGATATTGCAGTTACCTGGGTGAAGCCTGTAGATGATAGCTTTCATGCGCGTTTTAGTGCTACTGCTAGAAGATATCGATATATAATTCATAACAGTAGGCTACGTTCAGCTATTTTAAGTTACGGTATAAGTCACTGCCACTTTCCTCTTGATGCAAAGTTAATGCATGAAGCGGCTCAACAACTAATTGGTAAGCATGACTTTACGTCATATCGCACTGTTCATTGCCAATCCCACTCTGCTATTAGAACAATAGAACATTGTCATGTTACACGAGAAGGCGAATACATTATTGTGGACGTGAAAGCAAACGCCTTCTTACATCATATGGTAAGAAATATTGTTGGTAGTTTAATGCGTGTTGGGCAAAAACAAGAAGAAATCAATTGGATAAAAACGGTATTAGACGCAAAAAACCGATGTGTAGCCGGTGTAACTGCTCCGCCAACGGGGTTATATTTTGTTGGCGTCGATTATCCAGATGAATTTATGATACCTAAAAAACCGTTAGGACCTCTTTTTTTAAGTGATTAAGCTAAAAAGTCATTGATAAGTCATGATAATCAACAAGACAGACCAGTTTTTTATATTAAATACCACCTAAAATGTGTTCTAATTCAGCTTGACTTATATTTGGTTAATTTTAATTTAAATTAAAAAATAAATCGCCTGGTAATAATGCCATTAAAGTATGCTCTACATAGCATGAAAAAATTAACCCACAATCTCCATTACAGGTAAAGCAAAAATTATGAGCTGGATTGAAAAAATTCTCCCAAAAGCTAACTCAACTCAAAAGCGAAATATTCCCGAGGGCTTATGGAGTAAATGTACTTCATGTAATGCAGTGCTTTATAAAGTAGAACTAGAGCGACAAATTTTTGTTTGCCCTAAGTGTGATCACCATATGCGAATTAGCGCACGTAAACGCATTGACAGTTTTCTTGATGATAAAGGTCGCTTAGAACTTGGAGAAGAGTTAGAAGCAAAAGATGTTTTAAAGTTTAAAGACTCTAAGCGTTATAAAGATAGACTTTCTTCAGCACGTAAGAGTACTGGCGAAAAAGATGCCTTAGTGGTTATGAAAGGAGAGCTTTACGGAACACCTGTCGTTGCAGCCGCTTTTGAATTTAGCTTTTTAGGTGGTTCAATGGCTTCAGTTGTAGGCGCCCGTTTCGTAAAAGGTGTTGAGTATTGTTTAGAGCATAACTTACCATTTGTTTGTTTTTCAGCGAGTGGTGGTGCCCGTATGCAGGAAGCTTTGTTCTCGTTAATGCAAATGGCAAAGACCAGCGCAGCACTTGCAAAAATGAGCGAAAAGGGCTTGCCATATGTTTCTGTTTTAACCGATCCAACGATGGGTGGTGTTTCAGCAAGTTTGGCAATGTTAGGTGATATCAATGTTGCAGAGCCAAAAGCTTTGATCGGTTTTGCTGGTCCTCGCGTTATCGAGCAAACTGTAAGAGAGAAACTACCCGAAGGTTTTCAGCGAAGTGAGTTTTTATTAGAAAAAGGGGCAATTGACATGATCATTGATCGCCGTGAAATGCGACCAACCCTTTCTCGCTTACTTTCTAAATTTACAGGTCAAGAAAGTCCTACGGCTTAAAATTTTATCTATTTGAATTTGAACCCTAATAAGTGAGTAAGTTATTAAGCACCTATTAGGGTTTTTCTTGTCTTTTTACTTTTCCGCTTTATTATAAGTTTCACTACTCGTGTACTAGATCATACTTTTAATATAAGAACCTTATGAATAACCACACATCAAAATCATTAAACGCAACTTCCTCTTTAGCACAATGGCTTTCGTATATTGAAAATATTCATAGTCTGGAAATCGAATTAGGATTAGATCGGATCAAAGAGGTTGCAGCACGCTTGAGCATAAATTTAGATTTTGCTGAGGTAATTACGGTTGCTGGTACAAATGGAAAAGGCACTACCTGTGCTTTTATTGAAAGTGCTTTGTTGCTTAATAACTTAAATGTAGCCGTTTATTCGTCTCCACATATTCAGCATTTTAATGAGAGATTAAGAGTTAATAAGGCGGATGTTGATAATCAGTCTTTTATTGATGCTTTTGTACAAATAGAACAAGCAAGAGGTGATATTTCTCTGAGTTATTATGAGTTCACTACCTTAGCTTCTTTTATCGTTCTAATGTGTCGTAAACCAGATGTTATTATTTTGGAAGTTGGTCTAGGCGGCAGGTTAGATGCTACAAATATTATTAATGCAGATATTGCTGTCATAACCACGGTTGATCTTGATCATCAAGCATTTCTCGGTGATACCAGAGAGCTAATTGGTGCTGAGAAAGCCGGTATAATGCGACCAAATCAGCTCATTGTCATTGGAGATAACAAACCAACAGCCTCTGTCATTGGCAAAGCCAAATTATTAAACGCTTCAAAACAAGATTATATAAACCGAGTTAAGGTAAAAAATGACGTGTTTTTTAATACGTCGAATAGTTTCGATGAAGATACGGGTTGTTTAACATGGAATTGGCACTATAAAGCTAATATCAATAAAGAACAGGCTATTAATCATTTAAACGAAACACATATCCCTCAAGATAATGTAACAACAGCGTTAATGGTTTTATGGCAGTTAAAAAATAAATTCCACCTCAAACTTAACACTGAATCCGTTAATACTTATATAGAAAAAACACGCGTTCCAGGTAGGACTGAAATTTTCTCGCCATCACAAAGAGAGCTATTCCAAACTAACTTCAAACTAAACAGTGATGTAATGCTAGATGTTGCACATAACCCTCAAGCTGCTCGTTATTTAGCTGGAAAGATTAAAACGCTTTTAGCGCAAAAAAAATATAAAAAGGTGAATGCTGTTGTCGGTATGCTAATTGATAAAGATATTAATCAGACATTAGCACAGATGTCTGAGGTGATTTCCCATTGGTATATTGCCCCAGTAAAGGCGCCAAGGGCTGCTAATATTGAATTATTAATGAGTAAACTACCTTCTACAATTAAATCTTTCAATTGTTTTGACAATATCTCTCAGGCATTTAAAATAGCAAATACAGACACTCATTGTGATGAGTTACTCTTAGTTTTTGGATCTTTCTTTACCGTAGCAGAAATAAGAGAGAGATTAGTTAGTAAAGATCTTTAATACATTCATCATGTGTACAAATAATAATTATATTGATTCCATTAATTTGGTGTTCTATTTTAAATGAACAGCTCATTGCAGGACTTGATATTATAAAGCTTAATCGGAGTTTTCTTTGTCTACACCATTTCAAAACCGCCTAGTTGGCACCATCATTGTTACAGCGGCTATTGTAATATTTTTACCCGGGATTCTGGATGGAGAGAAAAAATCGTATCAATCAGATTTTGATAATATCCCTACAACCCCCGTTTTCACTGGAAAACTATCAGAAGATAAATTTCCTGACGCTTTAAGGCCTAAAAGTGATACGAAAGAACTCTCGAAAGACACACCACAAGATAACGAGTTGCTAGCAGAGTTTACAGAGGAATCCTCTAAAAGTGATAACCTAAACAAAGAAAGTACACCTAATGAAACTTCATCAAACACGATAGTCGCTAATCAAAATGAAGTGGAAGATATAAATACAACGTCATTGGCTGAAACAGAGAAAAAAGCCGGCGCAATAAAAAATATGAAAATTTCTCAACCCGAGCCTAAACTTGCTTCCAACTCGCAAATATTACCAGAGCGCGGACAAGTTAATGAAGCGTGGGTTATTCAACTCGGTAGTTTTCAAAACCAGAAAAATGTAGATCAACTTATTTTTAAGTTAAAGCAGAATGGTTATGTGGTTTTTACTAAGCCTATTCAAACCCAAAAAGGGACTTTAACGAAAGTATTTGTAGGCCCCGAGCTTATTAAATCGAGTATATCTAAAAAAATACCACATCTGAAATTAATTACAGGTGTTCAAGGAAAAGTTGCTTTATATAATCCTCTACAATAGAAAAAAATCGGATTAATAAAACTGCTTCTGGTAGAATGCTCCACAACTATTTTGGGGTGGGACATTTCAGAAATTTTCCCCTTAATTATTGTGAATAATGAGAGCTTTAAATGATGATTTGGATCGATTACACCATTTTAATTATAATAGGTGTATCAACTTTTGTTAGCTTAATCCGTGGCTTTGTTAAAGAAGCGCTTTCATTGGTTATTTGGGTGAGTGCTTTCTTTATTGCAAGTACCTTTTACCCTAATTTAGCTGTTTTACTTACCAATATTCACGATGAATTTTTACGCAATGCCGCAGCAAGTGGTATTTTGTTTGTGTGTACCCTTATTCTAGGGGCTTTAATCAATTACTTAGTCGCTCAACTCGTTACAAGAACTGGTCTATCGGGAACTGATCGCGTGCTAGGTTTAGTTTTTGGTGGTTTGCGCGGAATATTAATTATCACTGCTTTATTATTCTTTATGGATAGCTTCACTGGAGCTTCATCTACCTCATGGTGGAAAGATTCTATTTTAATTCCTGAATTTCAATTTATTGTAGAATGGTTTTTTGAATATTTAAAGCAAACATCAACTTTTTTAAGGCAAATATAAATAATTTACAGCCTTAATTGTTTTAGTTTTTATCGGAGAAGAACGATATGTGTGGAGTTGTCGGGATTGTTGGGAAAACCCCTGTTAGTCAGTACTTATATGACGCGTTAACTGTATTACAACATCGAGGGCAAGACGCTGCTGGTATTGTTACGATTCATGATGATATGTTTAGACTTCGAAAGGGTAATGGCTTAGTAAAAGATGTCTTTTATACCCGCCATATGATGCGCCTAGAAGGTACTATAGGTATTGGGCATATCCGTTACCCAACCGCAGGTACGTCAAGCTCCTCAGAAGCTCAACCTTTTTATACTAACTCACCCTTTGGCCTATCTCTGGCCCATAATGGTAATTTAACCAACGCTGAAAGCTTGAAAGAATTTTTATTAACCAAAGCTAGACGGCATGTTAATACAACATCCGATTCTGAATTACTGTTAAATGTTTTAGCTCATGAATTACAACAAACTGATAGCCTTACATTAAAGCCTGAAGATGTATTTAGTGTTATAGAGTCTGTTCATAAGCATGTAAGAGGCGCATATGCTGTAGTAGCGCTTATTATTGGGCACGGGATGATAGCATTTCGAGATCCAAATGGAATACGACCACTTTGTTTTGGTAAACGTGAAACACAGACAGGTATTGAATATATGGTTGCTTCAGAGTCTGTTGCACTAGATGCTTGTGGCTTTGACTTCGTTCGCGATGTTGCCCCTGGTGAAGCTATTTTCTTTTCTGAAGATGGTAATATTCATACAAAGCAATGTGCTGAAAATCCACTTTATAGTCCATGTATTTTTGAGTTTGTCTACTTTGCTCGTCCGGATTCAACTATCGATAAGATGTCTGTTTATGCCTCTCGTGTTGAAATGGGATCTATGCTTGGAGATAAGATATTAAAGGAGTGGGATGATCTCGATATTGATGTGGTGATACCGATTCCTGAAACATCAAATGACATTGCCTTACAAATAGCAAATAAACTAGAGCTTCCATATAGGCAAGGTTTTGTAAAAAACCGATATATAGGTCGTACTTTTATTATGCCTGGGCAAGCTCAGCGCAAAAAATCTGTTCGCCAAAAATTGAACGCTATCAAAGCTGAGTTTAAAGATAAAAATGTCCTACTCGTTGATGACTCTGTTGTCAGAGGGACAACCTCAGAGCAGATTATAGATATGGCTCGCTCAGCAGGTGCTAAAAAAGTTTACTTTGCATCAGCTGCACCAGAAGTAAAATTCCCGAATGTGTATGGTATTGATATGCCAAGTGCAAATGAACTTATTTCTCATGGACGTGAACTAGACGATATTTGTAACCTTATTGGGGCAGATAAACTAATTTTCCAAACCATAGACGATTTAGAGACTGCTGTTAAAATTGGCAATCCTGACATCCAAGGATTTGATATGTCTGTTTTTGATGGTCGTTATATCACTAATGATATCGATCATAGTTATTTAGAAAAATTAGACTCTATGCGGAATAATGAAACGAAAGAAACAACGGATAAAAATGCGGATTCAATTATCGATATATATAATGAAGGTGCAGAATAGCGATTATAATATAGAATAAGTAAGTATCTATTTCCGAGTTTGATAACAAAAAAGACGCTTTAAGCGACTTTTTTGTTGGTCATTAACTTAATCGAGTTGAGTTATGCCATATATTGAGGGCCAAAGCCCGTTGTCCACATCATCACGGTAAATGCTAGCATGGCAACAAATAAAACAAGTCCACAAGTCACTACTGAGCTAGAATAAATAAAACCTCTATCTTCTGGGATATTCATCATAATAGGCACACCTGAATACAACAAATACACAGAATAGCAAATAGCGACAACACCAGCTAAAGCGACCAACCACAGGACTGGGTACAATACAACAAAACCTACCATCATGACTGGAGTTGCAGTGTATGCAGAAAGCTCGAGTGATTGAATGAATGTTGGTTTAGAGCCAAAAGTGTTAGCCATCCATTGAATGAGTACAGCCAAAGCAAAAACGCCTGCAATAAGAGCAAAATACATAGAAAATCCCATTAGTTGGGCACTTTCCGTACTAATACGTATTGGATCACCCGTTCCTACAGTCCAACCAATATGAGCAGCCGCATAATAGCTACAAAAGGCTGGTATTAAAGCGACAATTAAAATATGTGCCAAACTATAAGTCAAACTTTCATGTTTTCTTTCGATGGTTTGCCATTCATCTTTCGGGTGGGCATAAAGCCCCCAAATATGGTTTAAAATCATAGAAACTCTCCTCTGCCTTTTTGAAGTTATTTAGTTTTAATTTTTAATTTTTTAGAACTAAATCTTTTTTCGACTGTAATTATTGTTTTAGTCGATACCTTAGTTATGCTTCATGGTTAATGATACGTCAAGTGTTGAGTGAAAAATAGGCAATTAAACCAAGGTTTTTGTATGTTTTTTGTTCTATTTTATCTTTTTTGTAAATTAAGAGGAAATTTTAAAGGGAAAAATGTAGCAAGAAAAAGTTAACTTTTCTAAGTTAGTGGGAAATATGAACGAGTACCACAGTGTTGTAGTACTCGATATTTAAAAGGAAAAACTAGTGAATAATTCGAGCTCTAATCGTACCTTTTATTGCTTTTAATGTTTTTAAAGCAAGCTGGCTGTCAGATGTTTCTATTTCAATTACGACATAACCAACCTTATCATCAGTTTGCAAATATTGGGCAGCAATGTTGATGCTATTTTCTGCAAATGCTTGGTTTATCTGAGTTAAAATACCAGGCTGATTTTTATGAATATGTAATAATCTGCTAGGGCCCACTCTGCCTGGGATATTATGTTCAGGTAATGAAACTTCAGGGAAGTTAACTGCAGATAAACTTGAGCCATTATCTGAATATTTAGCTAATTTACTGGCAACTTCAAGCCCAATGTTTTCTTGCGCTTCTTTTGTACTACCACCAATGTGAGGAGTAAGAATAATGTTATCAAAACCACGAAGTGGGGATATAAACTCTTCGTCATTGCCTTTAGGTTCTACAGGAAATACATCGATAGCAGCACCAGCCAGTTTTTTCGTACTGATAGCATTTGCTAAAGCATCTATATCTACCACTGTCCCGCGTGAAGCGTTTATAAAAATAGCTCCTTGTTTCATTGCAGTGAACTCATCATAGCTTATCATATCTTGAGTTTGATCTGTTTCAGGTACATGTAAAGTAACTACATCAGCTTCTGCAAGAAACTCGGAAAAAGAGAATGACTGACTCGCATTCCCTAGAGGCAGTTTAGTTTCTATGTCGAAGAAGCGAACACGCATACCAATAGTTTCGGCTAAGATACCTAATTGCGTACCTATATGACCGTAACCAATAATACCTAATGTCTTACCACGAGCTTCAACAGAGCCTGCAGCAGATTTGAACCATTCTCCGCGATGTGCTTTTGCACTTTTCTCAGGAATACCTCTAAGTAGCAAAAGGGTTTGACCTAGTACTAATTCTGCTACTGAACGTGTATTTGAAAAAGGCGCATTAAAAACAGGGATACCAAGCGATTGAGCTGCTTTGATATCAACTTGGTTTGTACCTATACAAAAACATCCTACAGCGACAAGTTTTTTAGCGTGGCTTAATACTTCTTTGGTCAATTGTGTACGTGAGCGTATTCCAATAAAGTGCACATCAGAAATTTTTTCAAGCAGATCATTACCTTCTAAAGATGTCTTAATATATTCTATATTAGAATACCCCTTACTCTTAAGTTCAATTAGCGCACTTTCGTGTACTCCTTCAAGTAGTAATATTTTTATTTTTTCTTTTGCTAATGAATTGCTATTTATTGTCATAAGGGTATTTTCGCTGTTGTTAGGTCTTATTATTTTGAGTAAAATATGAAATATAAATCATCTGGATGGCTAGATATCCATTTAATGATTTACGATAACATATAGTGTATAAACTCTAAAGTATAAAATGAACTTTATTTGAGCAATGAAAGCTCTTTTACTTCATCATCACAACCAAGCAATAATAGATCGGCTCCTTTACCTGCAAATAACCCATTAGTTACAACACCAACAATGGCATTGATGTCAATTTCGAGCTGCTTTGGGTTAGTAATATTCATGTTATGTATATCTAAAATAACATTACCGTTGTCTGTTATAACGCCCACTCGATATTCTGGATCGCCACCAAGTTTTACTATTTCTCTAGCAACATAACTTCTTGCCATCGGAATAACTTCAACGGGTAAGGGGAAGTCACCAAGTACATTAACCAATTTGCTGTCATCAGCAATACAAATAAACTGTTTGGCAACGGCGGCAACAATTTTCTCTCTGGTTAATGCTGCACCACCACCTTTAATCATACTCATATGTTTAGTTATTTCATCAGCGCCATCAACATAAACATCTAGAGTGTCAATATCATTTAAATTAAACACTTCTATGCCATGAGCTTCTAAGTGTTTTGTCGATGCATCCGAGCTTGATACTGCGCCTTCTATACGATCTTTAATTTCAGCTAAAGCATCGATAAAGTAATTGACAGTCGAGCCAGTACCCACACCAACAATCGTGCCATCTTTAATAAAGTTTATAGCTTTTAAGGCGGCTAGTTTTTTCTTTTCATCTTGTGTCATGGTCATTCCTCTAATGGTGCAGTATGCTTATTATGGCAAGTGATTCTATATTAACTCTATCCTTTAACTAGCCATAGCCTGAATGAGGTAATAATTTTTAATGTATCTGATAATTATATCACGACCGCTACTTATTGGAATTCAACTTACCCTTGTTTCTATGTTATTATTGCATCCTATTAATCTCACTTAAACGTTAAAAGAAGTACCCTATGATAATGTCTATGATCCGTTGGCCGATAGGCCAACTTATTTTGTTGCTTAACTTTGTTTTTTCACCAAAATCACCTAAACGTTCAAGCCAAGAACAAAATCTAATTGATGCTAAAACTAAGCACTTAAGTCTTTATCAATTGCCAAGCTGTCCATTTTGTGTGAAAGTGCGAAGAGCAATCAAACGAGAAGGCCTAAATATTGAAATTAGAAACATTAATACATTAGGTTATAGAGAAGAGCTTATTCGTGAGGGCGGTAAAAGAACAGTACCTTGCTTAAGGATAGAAAGTGAATCTGGAGAAGTTGAATGGCTTTATGAATCAAATGATGTAGTCTCTCACTTACAATCACTTGTTAAGGCTGCATAATCTATATTAAGTTGATAAAATCTCAAATCTAATTTGTTCAACGAAAATACGATTAAAAACAAACAAAACAAGAGCAGCACAAATAAAGTGAAATTTATTTGTGCTTTTTTGTGTCTACTAATAAGTAAACTGTTTTCGAGTTTGCTTGGCCTATTAGGCTAAGTTGCAGAGATTCGCTAACGGTAGCTGATCTGGAAAATTTTTCTAGCGTATATATAATAAGAGTGATAGTGAGCTTTATAATCATTCTGGTCGATTAAATCCCCCCTTGTTGTTTGTACAAGATAGTAGGTGGAACAGCTATAGTACATCGCGTGAGGTGCGTTCTAAAAATTTTATTAAACAAAACATAAAGATGAAAGGAGAACGCCTCAAATAATTATATTTAAATCTAAACGAAATGAAAAGCTATAAGGAGTTAATATGTTGATTAAAACAAATAAAGCTCAGTTCCTCAAAGAGTCAGATGTAACAGATGAAAGGATTTATACGCAACGAAGAGACATCATAAAAAAAATGGGTTTTTTAGGTGCAGGGGCGATGCTTTCTTCAATAACTTCACCGGCAAGTAAAGCTGGGATTTTTAGTACTGAGCCAGTTATTTTTAAGACAAGCCCTTTATCTTTTAAAGAAGATAATGTTAATAAAAAACTCATTAAAACGCCAGAAAGTAAAGTCATCTCGCATAATAATTTTTATGAATTTGGCGCTCAAAAATCGCAACCTAAAGAACTTGCTCAAGAATTTAAAGTTAATCCTTGGAAACTAAAAATCTCAGGAGAGTGCAACAAGCCCTTAACACTAGACTATGATGATTTGTTTAGCGCTTTCCCTTTGGAGGAAAGAATCTATAGACTTCGGTGTGTTGAAGCATGGTCGATGGTGATACCTTGGATAGGTTTTTCGCTTGCTTCGTTATTAAAAAAAGTTGAACCGAATAGTAAGGCTAATTATGTCCTTTTCGAAACCTTATACGACCCAAAGCAGATGCCAGGACAAAATAATAGACGATTAGGCGGTGGCATTGAATATCCCTACCTCGAAGGATTACGACTTGATGAGGCGCTTAATCCTCTTACACTAATGAGTACGGGGTTATATGGAAAAACGTTGCCCCCACAAAATGGAGCACCCGTTCGTTTAGTGGTCCCTTGGAAGTATGGCTTTAAAAGCATCAAGTCGATTGTAGGCATTAGGTTAGTAGAGCACCAACCGATTACAACGTGGAATAAACTAGCACCAAATGAATATGGATTTTATGCCAATGTAAACCCGCAGCATGACCACCCTAGATGGAGTCAAAAAAGTGAGCGAAGAATTACAGATGGTGGGCTTTTTAGTAGAAATAGAATAGAAACATTACCATTTAATGGATATGGTGATGAAGTAGCACACTTATATAAAGATATGGATTTAACAAAATTTTATTAAGCAATGCTTCATTGGGGGAATTTTGATACGAAAAGAGATAGGGTTCAAAATAGTAATACACTTAGGGAGTCTATTGCCATTAGTGTATTTATATTTCTTAGCCTTTAATGAGCAACTTGGTGCTGATCCTGTGGAGGAGGTTATTCATTTTACAGGGATAGGTGCATTAAATTTATTACTGCTTTCTTTATCTGCATCGCCACTTTCTAAAATATTAAAACAAAATGTATTTATAAAAGTTAGGCGGTTGCTTGGGTTATACGCTTTCCTCTACGCGCTTTTCCATTTATTTAACTTTATCCTGTTTGATTTACAATTGGATTGGTCTTTAGTTTTTTCGGAAATAGTCAGTAGGCCATATATAACGATTGGCATGGTGGCTTTTGTTATTTTGCTCTTATTGGCGGTTACTTCAATTACGCATATAAAGCGAAAAATGGGTAAGTCATGGCAAACGTTGCACAATACAGTATACCTAGCAGCGGTTTTGGTTGTTGTGCACTTTTATTGGTCGGTAAAGTCTTCTGTTATCTCGCCTATGATATATATTTTAATACTGATATGTTTATTAAGTTTACGTTATAAAAAACTTAATAAACTCTTAGTAAAAAGTAAAAAGTAAAAAGTAAAAAGTAAAAAGTAAAAAGATAAGCAAAAGAAACGTTGGCGCACTGGGTTATAAAACACCAACGTTATTTAATACTGCTTATTTAAGCTGTCATGATAATCGTAATAAATAGACTTATATTTAGTATTGCTAAAATCAGTAAAACTAAAAAAGTTAAAACCATGCCAAAAAATCGAGGTTTTGACGTACCAACCGTCTTACCTAAACCTATCGCATGCAGAATTCTTGCAATAAAGAAACTAGCACCCAAAAGGTGAATCATCAAAGCACTAGCACCATTTAGCTCATAAGCGCCTAATAAGATAAGAGCTAAGGGCGTATATTCAGAGAAATTACCATGTACACGAATTGCTTTTGTTAAATTCTTTTCGCCTCCGTCACCGACACCGACAAGGTGTTTCTTACGCAGGTTTATCGTCTTAAATGAAAGTACGATGAACAGAAGTGCGAGTATACTTGCATAGAAAGCCGTTATTATAATTGTCATGTTAAACCTAAAGTGAAGTAAAAAATCTATCGTACCTAATTTTTGTTCAAAGTTTTAGTTAAATAATCATAGCAAGCCCATTAATTAACAGATCCTTTTTAATGCCTTTTATTAGATAAAAGGCATTAAAAAACCCGCATTAGCGGGTTTTTTATGTTTAATCAAACATCGCTTAAAGATTGCTAACCTAACTTGTTAGACAATATTTCGTTAACAACTTCAACCGCTTGCGTACCATCTATGGTTAAATAACTACAAGCACCGTTTTTAGCTTCATTTTGGTAAAACTCAACTAATGGCTTAGTAAGATCATGGTAGATGCCCAAACGCTTACGAACAGTGCTTTCTTCATCGTCAGGACGAATAGATAAGACCTCACCTGTAACGTCATCCTTACCTTCAGTTTTAGGTGGGTTATAAACGAGGTGATAAACTCGGCCTGATCCAGAATGAACTCGACGACCTGCCATTCTTTGAACGATAACTTCGTCAGGCACATCAAACTCTAGAACGTGATCAATTGAAACACCATTTTCTTTCATTGCATTCGCTTGTGGTATTGTACGTGGGAAACCATCAAGTAAAAAACCACCTTTGCAATCGTCTTCTAAAATACGCTCTTTGACTAAACCAATGATTAAATCATCAGACACAAGCTGGCCTGCATCCATTAACGCTTTAGCTTGTTTTCCAAGCTCTGTACCTGCTTTTATCGCAGCACGAAGCATATCTCCTGTCGATATTTGAGGAATACCAAATTTAGCCATTAAAAATTGTGCTTGTGTACCTTTACCAGCACCTGGTGCACCAAGAAGAACTATACGCATAAATTGACCTTACTGAACAAAAATTAAAAATTATTATCTTATTACTTTGAAAGCTCAGTGAACATTATATGCACTTTCTAAATAAAGCATTAAGGTGATAATTTTCCTAACACAGATATAACGCTACTATACAATTAAGCCCATTTGCACACAAGCCCCGAGAAGAAAAGGAGCTTCCTTTTATCAGGAAAACTCCTTGAACCATATTACACCAGTTCCAATAAATCCTTTTAACTCTGAGAGAATTAAAAGGCTTAGAGAAAGGATATTGACTTAATAGCATGAATATTCAGGCGAGTGAGCTCAGGATAATTGCTCATGCAATATCTAATAAGCTAACTCCTACACTGTCCGCATTCTCTATTAAACTTTATCCTTGCACTAAGCGATTAAAATCATTTCCACCTTATTAGCTATTATTTTGTTAAATTAAGCATTAATTTATTTAGTCTAGATACAAAGCTTGCAGGGTCTTTTAAGCTGCCGCGTTCAGCTAACATAGCTTGTTCAAATAATACCTCAACCCATTGGTCGAATAATGTATCATCCTGCTCGTCTGCAACATGCTTAACTAATTCATGCTCAGCGTTAATTTCAAAAATAGGTAATGTCTCAGGTACCTCTTGTCCAACAGATGCCATTAACTTCGCCATTTGACTACTCATATCATTTTCATCAGCAACAATACACGCTGGAGAATCTGTTAAACGTTGAGATAACTTAACTTCTTTTACTTTTCCTTTAAGTGCATCTTGAATACGTGTAACAACTGAGTCAAATTCTTTTTCAAGCTTCTCTTGTGCTTGTTTTGTTTCTTCATCATCCATGTCACCAAGATCTAAACCGCCACGAGTTACAGACTGAAGTTGTTTACCTTCAAATTCAGTTAGGTGACTTACTAGCCATTCATCGATTCTGTCAGACATGAGTAAAACTTCAATGCCTTTTTTACGGAACACTTCTAAATGAGGACTATTTTTAGCCGCTTCAAAACTATCAGCAACAACGTAATAGATTTTATCTTGTCCTTCTTTCATACGCTCTACGTATGATGTTAAAGAAGTATTTTGAACCGAAGTATTATCATTGGTTGATGCAAAACGGAGTAGTTTAGCAATTAAGTCTTTGTTTGCATTATCTTCAGCCGGGCCTTCTTTTAATACTTGACCAAACTCATCCCAAAATCCTTGGTATTTTTCAGCGTCTTTTTTGCCAAGCTTTTCAAGCATTTTTAGTACGCGTTTAGTACAACCTTTACGAATTGCTTGAGTCACTTTATTATCTTGCAATATTTCGCGAGAAACGTTTAATGGTAAATCGTTAGAATCTAATAAACCTTTAACAAAACGTAAGTAAGTTGGCATAAACTGTTCGGCGTCATCCATAATAAAAACACGTTGAACATAAAGCTTTAAACCATGCTGCTTTTCACGGTTGTACATGTCAAAAGGCGCTTTTGCAGGGACATATAAAAGGCTTGTATATTCGGTTTTACCTTCAACTTTATTGTGTTCCCAAAGAAGAGGATCGGCAAAGTCACTTGATACGTGTTTATAAAAAGCCTTGTATTCATCGTCAGATACTTCTGCTTTTTCTCTTGTCCACAAAGCGGTAGCTTTGTTAATTGCTTCCCATTTAGCCGGTACTGCTTCAATAGCTTCAACAGCAGGTATTTTAGTGCCATCTTCAGCTTCAGATTCTGCAACAGCTTCTACTGCTGGGATCGCAGGTGTTAACATCTCAACAATCACAGAAATGTGATCAGAATATTTAGTCACAATAGATTTCAAACGCCAATCATCTGCAAACTCAGATTCATCTTCTTTTAAGTGAAGAATAATATCAGTACCGCGATTAGCTTTCTCGATATTCGCCGTTGTAAATTCGCCTTCGCCGTTACTTACCCATTCAACACCTTCCGTTGCTTCATCACCAGCACGACGTGTTCTTACGGTCACTTTATCAGCAACAATAAACGCAGAGTAGAAACCTACACCAAACTGACCAATGAGTTGTGAATCGTTTGCTTGATCACCAGATAATTTAGAGAAAAATTCAGCAGTACCAGATTTTGCAATTGTACCTAGATGCTCAATCACTTCATCTAAATTCATGCCGATACCGTTATCTGAAATCGTAACCGTATTATTCTCTTTATCGCAGCTTACTCTAACATGTAAGTCAGCATCATTTTCAAATAATGTGCCGTCAGATAAGCCTTTAAACCGTAATTTGTCCGCAGCATCGGCAGCGTTTGAAACTAACTCTCTTAAGAAAATTTCTTTGTTTGAATAAAGAGAATGGATCATCAATTGAAGAATTTTTGCATTATCTGATGCAAATTGATGTTTTTGTTCGGTATTATTAGTAGTCATTAATTAAGCCCTTTTGTTGAATGGATGGCAGTATTCATAACTTAAAGCATAAAAGCAGTGCCGTTATGTAATCTAAATTTGTTCGTTGTTACTATTAATTGAGATAGATTATTTTTTTTCAAGGGGAGGGGTAAGTTTTACAAAAATATTTATCGAAATTATTGAAAATATAAAATGAGTGAATGTTATGAAAAGATAAAATCAAGATACTTAAGCGCTCACTAACGTGAGTGAATCGAGCTTTTGGAGATGACAAAAGAAGTTAAAATATAAAAGTATTAAATTTTAGAATTGATAATCTTTTCTCCCTGATAAAGCATGGGATAATGTATTACCATCCACATACTCTAACTCTCCACCTACAGGAACGCCATGTGCTATTCGAGAGATGTTTACTTGGTACTCCTGTGCTAGCTCAGCAATAAAGTGGGCCGTAGCTTCACCCTCGACAGTTGGGTTGGTCGCGAGAATAACTTCAGAAAATTGGCCAGTAGAAAACTGCTCAGCTAAAGCATCTAAACCTAAATCTTCTGGACCAATACCGTCGATGGGAGATAAATGCCCCATTAGAACAAAATATCGACCTGTGTATGACCCTGTCTGTTCGATGGCAATAACATCTCCTGGGCTTTCAACAATACACAAAATCGATGTCTGCTGTCTTTTAGGGCTTAAGCAAATATCACAAAGGTATTCTTCAGTAAAATTTCTGCACTGCTGACAATGCCCTATTTTAGACATGGCTTGAGATAAAGTATTGGCGAGTTTAGTTCCACCGATTCTATTTCTTTCTAACAAATGGAACGCCATCCGTTGTGCAGATTTAGCACCTACACCAGGTAAACACTTTAAAGAATCTATAAGCTCTTGAACTAAAGGGCTAAATTTGATCATTGGTTAGATACTTCCTTTACAGAAATGTTGATATCGGATTCACTACTTAAATGACAAATGTTAAACGTTAAATGTTAAGTATAAACAAAACTATATCTAATACATTTAACCAAATTAAATGTCTATATGAGTGTCATTAGAGCAACTTAAAAATATCATTAGAAGGATTTCTATAGACCATTAAAAATCAAAAAATAATTTTAACAATGATTTATATGAAATATAGCAAGTCTTTAATTGGGCTATTTAATAAGTTAATCAGTACACAACAAAGTAGCTTCAATCG
The DNA here is from genome assembly GCA_963933725.1 of uncultured Colwellia sp. Classification (GTDB taxonomy): domain Bacteria; phylum Pseudomonadota; class Gammaproteobacteria; order Enterobacterales; family Alteromonadaceae; genus Colwellia. Next base: position 767 of record CAWVWK010000001.1, on the reverse strand, counting down.
AAATATTATTTACTACTTTATGATTTATAAAAATGTAGTCTACTACAAAAGCTATAGTGAATTAAGTCTAAAGGTAGCATTTGAACAAAAATGCTAATTCATAGGTGTGTTGGTGATAGAAAGCAACAAAACTCGTCGAGGTGTCATATTATCGATGTTACGAGCTATGGGGTTCAACAATTTTTAGTGAAAGCAATGAAGTAAAGTGTTTTCATTTAATTGCCACAGAAAAATAGACCTAATTATTTGCGCATGGGATTTATCACAATTTAATACAATGAATCTATTGAAGAATACGAGACAATGAAAAACGACCCTGATTCCTTTTGTGATTATGTCCACGATTATTGAACATGAAAAAATTAAAGAAGCGATTAGAAATGGCTTGTCTGAATATACGTTCCACCTTTTAACTTATCAATTTTTGAAACGAGAATTAACATAGTGATAAAAGAGCCTTTAGATAAAGCTGCAAAATTAAATAAGAAAAATGCATTAGTTAATAATCGAATTAAGCAAAGTCGTTATCATCATCGCCACTCAAAATTGATTGTATTAATTGTTGATGATGCAGTTGATAACATTGAAATGATTAAAGGGATTATTTTTGAGGAATATAATGTTAAAGTGACTAAAAATGCCAAAGCAGCTAATACAGTCACGTATAATTAGTTTTTACATAGGCTGATCCATTAACCATATTAGCTTTTCTAAAAATATCAACATATTAGGGGAGGTTTTAACCAGAAATCACTATATGTTTGAGG